>JBILMI010000200.1:0-3685 GCA_044375585.1 Luteolibacter sp. | reverse complement strand
GACGAAGCCTCATCGCGTTTGAAGATCGAGTTGGATTCCATGCCGACCGAAATCGATGTGCTTGAGCGGCAGATTATGCAGCTTGAGATGGAGAAAAAGGCTTTAGAAAAAGAAACCGATAAAGCATCCGCCACCCGTTTAGATAAAGTCAAAGAGGAGCAAGCAAATCTAAAAGAGAAGTCATCTGGAATGATGGCTCAATGGCGGAATGAAAAGGGCATTATCGATCAGGTTCGGATTGCTCAAGAGAAAATCGATTCATTGAAAACCGAGATCGAGAGAGCACAACGGATCGGCGATCTAACACGTGCCTCGCAGATCACCTATGGAGATTTGCCAGATGCTCAAAAGCAACTTGAAGAAGCCCAAGTCGGATTAGCGACTCTCCAAAAAAACGGAGCGATGCTGAAAGAAGAAGTCACCGAAGAAGATATCTCACGCGTGGTTTCATCATGGACTGGAATTCCTGTGAGTCGTCTGCAAGAAGGCGAGAAACAGAAACTGGTATGGATGGAAGCGCGTTTGGGCGATCGAGTGGTTGGTCAAAAAAAAGCGATCACCGCCGTGGCGAATGCTGTGCGTCGGGCTCGAGCTGGATTGCAGGATGAAAATCGGCCTATCGGTTCGTTCCTTTTCCTAGGGCCAACTGGTGTCGGTAAAACTGAGCTTTCAAAGGCACTGGCTGAATTTCTCTTCGATGACGAAGGCGCAATGGTGCGGATTGATATGTCGGAGTATATGGAGAAACACAGCGTATCACGTCTGATCGGCGCACCTCCGGGATATGTCGGTTACGATCAGGGCGGACAGCTTTCCGAACATGTTCGTCGGAAACCTTATTCGGTCGTCCTCTTCGATGAAGTCGAGAAAGCCCATCCCGATGTCTTTAATGTGCTGTTGCAAGTTTTAGACGACGGTCGAATCACCGACGGGCAGGGAAGGACAGTGGATTTCCGTAATACGGTTTTGATCATGACCTCCAACATCGGATCGCAATTCATTCTCGGTGAAACGAATACTGAGCAACGCGAAGCGGCAGTCATGGAAGCCCTGCGTGGTCACTTCAGACCTGAGTTTCTCAATCGCATCGACGAGATCGTGATCTTCGATCGCTTGAATCGTGAAAATCTAACTACCATCGTCGACCTTCAACTTGATCGTGTTCGCAAGCGCCTTGCAAAACAAGGACTCGGCCTAGCTCTCACAGAGGAGACTAAAGAATTCGTCGGAAACCAAGGCTATGATCCAGTTTACGGCGCACGTCCTTTGAAACGCGCTATTCAACATCATCTCTTAGATCCACTGAGCCTAGATGTGTTAGAAGGAAAATTCGTTGATGGCGATGTGATCAAAGGTGAGATGAGTGATGGAAAAGTTGTGTTTACGAAGTAAGAAGTTACTTATCGAAAATGAGATGGAGGACTACCAAAACGTTCTTTGAAAGCGGATGTGAAACTTTGAATACAGGCGAAGCCGACTTCTTTGGCGATGGTTTCGATCTTATCATTCGTTGTGGAAATTAAGTTCATCGCGCGTTGAAGTCGGATGAATGTCAGGTGCCGCATGGGGGATCTTCCGATTTCTTTGATACACAGCCGGCGCAGATGTTCCGTGCTAACATGCGCTAGATCAGAGAGTTCGTTGAGTGTCCAGTCATGCGCGGGTTTCTTTTCGACGGCGATCCAGATACGTGATAGGCGTCCATCCATATTCGAGGGTTGGGCAAAGCGGATGACGTAATGATGAACTAGCTCGCACCAATGATGAAGAGCGGTGGAATTATTTTCACCTATCGTTTCGAGATGAAGGCCCTTGATCGCATCGGCTAGGCTATTTGCAGCGTACTGTCCAATCACTGGAGAGATTGATGAAACGATCGGTTTGCGAACGGGTGACTCGTCATAGCGAACCCACGCGAAGTGCCATGTGGTTTTGCCGATGCATTTCAGTGAGTTCATCACAAACGGTGGAAGCAGGCATGCTTGTCCTGCGCGTATTGTCTTCCAAACACCATCCACTAAAATAACTCCTTCGCCGCCAAGGCATGCCAGCATGAATGTTCCTGACTGATCGACTCTAACGATTTCATACGGGCTGCGTGCTTCTAGAATCCCGGTGTGGGCGATGTTGTGAGAGGCGAGTAAGGGGCATTTCGGCATTCCGCGCAGCCAGCCTTTGGTGTCAGCTGCTGTTCCTAAAACTGCATCAAATCGAGAGCGACTGCCGATTATCTCGATGTCACTTAAAAGGTTGGCTGATATCTTTTTCACTTAGAATGTGGATTTGAGTTAAACTCTGGTGGAGGATTGAACCTTGGCTCAAGCTGATTTTTCGCGAATACATGAAAGTTATAAATTGCAGTCATCGTATCATGATTGCATCGTTGATTTTTCTTTTCGATTTCACCCAACATATCATGAAGTTTTTATTTCTATTTCTTTTCTGTGTGCAGATGGTTCAGGCAGCAGAACCTCTTCGTATATTCATTCGTTCTGGAGAAAAGACGCATGGACCTGGATGCCATGATTATCCGGCGTTTCTTGCGGATTGGACAAAATTGCTCAACGAGCGTGGAGCAAAAGCTAGTGGGGGAAATGATTTTCCGAGCAAAGAACAACTTGCTGAAACCGATGTGGTGATTCTCCATTCATCGGAATCAGGAAATATCACAGGCGAAGAGCGGGCGAACTTTGAAGCGTATTTGAAACGCGGCGGTGGGGTGGTGGCGATCCATGGGGGCTCAGTATCTAGAGATCCTGATTGGTACAAAACCGTGATCGGTGGGTCATGGAACTTTAATCATACCAAATTCAGCGAAGGTCACATGTCATTGTATTTCACTGACCGTGAGAACCCAATCACTAAGGGGATATCCAATTTTGATCTCGATGATGAAATTTACTACGACATGGATATGTTGCCAGAGGCAAAAATTCTCGCCGCTGCTTATACGCCGAAACCCAAAGATGGAAAGTATGCCCAGGGGCAGCCAGTGAATATTCATGATATCCAGCCGCAGGTATGGACTTATGAGACGGGTGAGCGCCGCGCCTTCGTATGTATTCCCGGACATCAGTATGTGAATTTTTCCCATCAATCGATTGAATCTCTGTTATTACGCGGGATCGCATGGGCTGGAAAAATGAAAGACACGGATTCATTGCTATCCAAAAAAAATGGACTTGAGGAGGCACTGCGGTATCCCGTTGGTGGCCCGACGAAACCCGAGGAGGCCGAGGCGAAGATCGAAGTGCATCCGGAGTTCGATATCTCACTGGTTGCAGCAGAGCCGCTGATCAATAAAGCGATGAATCTCGATTGGGATGAAAAAGGTCGTATGTGGGTGGTGGAGTCGCCGGAATATCCGAACGGGATGCGCAAGGCGAACACGGATGTCTGGAAAGACAGTGGCTCGGTGAAACCCGGTGAATACGAGCGCGAACCTCTAGACCGCATCAGCATTCTAACAGATACCGATGGCGACGGGCGTATGGACAAGAAGCACGTCTTCGCAGACAAGCTCGAGCTGGCCACGGGTTTAGTATTTCATAAGAACGGAGTGATCGTCTCCGCTGCGCCGGACATCTGGTTTCTCGAAGATACGGACGGCGACGATGTGGCGGACAAACGCACTAAGCTCTATACAGGCCTCGGCAACGGCGATACTCACGCGGTGATCAACAAC
>JBILMI010000199.1:0-3688 GCA_044375585.1 Luteolibacter sp. | reverse complement strand
CAGCGCGTGGACCAAGTTCCGTGTGCTTCGAGTGAGCGGTCCGGCATGCTTGAGAATTTTGAAAACTAGCTCCGTAGATTCGGTTTTCTCAAGTTTCTCTTCGTTCAGATCGATTGCTTTAGCGTAGCGATCGAGTAACGCACTCAGATCACTCAATCCCGAGCCACTGGCCTGCACCCAATTCCCATCATTCTTTCTCCAGAAGAATATCGCCTTACGTTCTGGGATGCCCGCCTCAGGAACTTCATGCACCACAAGCAGTAACTCTGTTTCACCAACCACGCACCGCTGATGCCCTGGGCGGCCGCTTAGCTGTTCACGTAAATCCCGTTCGATTTCAAAATTGCTAGGCAATATCAGTAATTCTTCGTGCATGAATACATGCTTCTAAGGCGGTTTTCTAAAAATCGCAACTCTTGCCGCGAAATGTCGATCACAGGAATCAATCACCAACTCCTCACGCGACGGTATCCAAACCCAAAAGAACGCGAATGAACCCCAGTCCCATCATGTCAGTTCCGGGTAAGGCTATCATGGCTTCCTTAGATTCATTTTCCTTAATCTCTTAAAAACCTCTTCCCATTCGCGTTCATTCGCGTTCATTCGTGGTTCGCTTCCTTTCATCTGACCGTCGTCGGGCTTGCATATTAGCCGATTTCTTACTAATTACTTCGCATTCATGAAATACTTTCTCTTGCTCGCCTGCACGGTTCTCATCGTTTCCTGCATTGATACGCGACCTCCAGGCTCAGATTATATGACTGGAATTGGCGGATCCATTCATAGACCAGCATCAAGTGAACCAAGCCATCCTGCTCCTGCAATCCCAGATGATGTGTCTTATTGGGAAGGTGATGGCGTCAAAGGTTCACCCGTGATCAAGATTAACCGCATTCAGCAAAAAGCTTACTTTTACAAAGGCGGAACCTTAGTTGGCATTTCAAGAATTTCTTCTGGAAAAGAGGATACTGGAACACCTCCAGGAACTTATAAAATTTCCCAGAAAAACAAAGATCACAAATCGTCGCTCTATGGTACAATCAAAGACAAAGCGACTGGTCAAGTGATCAACGACAACGCAGACATTCGAGTCGATAAAGTCTTACCAGGTCAGGTTTTCTACAATGCTCCAATGGCGAATTTCATGCGTTTCAACAGTGCAATCGGCATGCATACGGGCTACCTTCCAGGTTATGCAGCCTCTCACGGCTGCGTGCGTATGCCTCACCACATGTCCACCAAGTTCTTCGAAAACGCAGAAGTCGGCACTCCAGTCATTGTGGAGTGACGATCACTCATCATTTCATCGATGCCATCCTCCTCTGTGTTCATCGATAACGCATGAGCACAGCAACTTTGAAGCGAATCGATTGTCATGTGCATTTAGTTGGAGACGGAAGCTCTGGCAGCGGCTGCTGGCCACAAATGCGGACGCCGCTGCATAAGTTGATGGCGCGCATCATTGTGAAAGCAACTGGCTTACCATCGAGTTCACTCAAAACGGGACTCGATAATGCGTTGTTAGATCGGCACGTCGGTCTGGTCCGCATTTCATCTTTGGACTCTGTGGTTTTATTAGCGCAAGACCTGCCATACACAGACGACGGCAAGGCCATACCGGAAAAGGGCGCGTTTTTCGTTCCGAACGAATACCTCCTCAAAGTGTGCGCCGAGTATCCGGATTGATTAGACTGTTTGCCAGAAATATTTGCCGAAACGGCCGAGGCTCTAAACCGTGATTCCTAGGCGCGACGAAGGCGCGGATGAACATCCGCAACTGAGAAGTAACGACGGAATCACGGTTTAGAGACCGGAACTCCAGATCCATATCCCGCAAGGCGGCATTTATTCCAACCTGATAATCTCCCCGTTTCGGAAAAGATTTCTGGCAACCAGTCTAATCCCAGCCGTTTCCATCCATCACACCCAGATGCGATGTATTCCTGAGACGCGAAGTTGGCTTCGACGAAAGCCAGCTCACTCGTATGGCGGAGATTTTGGAATCTTGTGAGCCGGACTCACGAACCTAAGATCCATTCCAAATAACGCCCATAAACCTGATCCGGCGCGATTCCAATGATCTCCGGTGTTTCGTAAGGATGTTTTTCTAACAGAGCAGTTTCAAGATTCTTAAATCCAGCAGCAGCAACTTTGAAAATTGCGAGCACTTCGGATGTCTGCACCATCTTTCCCTCCCAACGATAGATCGATTCCACTCCGCTAACGAGATTCACGCAGGCGGCTAGATTTTCACTGATGATCTCTTTTGAAATGCTTCGCGCGATTTGCTGATCAGGAAAAGTGCAAAGCACGATGAGCACATCTGCAGCAATGGGCGGCCTGGAATAAACCTGCTCATCCGTTGATTGGAGATTATCCTGCATGGAAATCGATTATTTATAGCTTACAGGATTACCGGTTTTAGCCGATTCGTACAGAGCATCGATGATCCACATCAGTTTGTGAGCTTGATCGGGAGTATTGAAAGGCTCCGCGTTGCCGTTGATGGTGTGGATGAAGTTGGAGGCAGAACCAATCCGGCCCATGTCTTCGCATTCCTCAGTGACAATCGTCCGATTCACGCTGTTGCCGTTTTCCTGAACGTAGAGTTCGCAGGTATCGATGGCCGTGTTGTCCAGACCATCACGCCCGAACAGGCGCTCGACTTTTCCGCCGGCCTTGGTGCCTTGGAAAACCACGGAGACTTCCTCGCGTTTGACCATTTCCGCCCATGAAACTTGGAGGCTGAGAACTTGGCCGGTTTTGAAACGAACAAATCCATGCGCCGCACATTCCACATCCGTGGTGCCGCCTTCGCGGTCAGGAATTCCCCAAGGACCTTTGAAGCCGGGGTCGTTGATGTGGGTATCAAAAGTATTTGCTAAAACATGCGAAGGTTCTGGATAGCCCATGAGGTAGAGCGCCAAATCGATCATGTGTAATAAATCGATCGTTGCGCCACCACCGGACATTGCCTTAGTCGTGAACCAACCGCCGAAACCAGGAATCCCCGTGCGGCGAATCCATTTCGCTTGAGCGGAATTGATGGTCCCGACTGTTCCGTCATCGACATATTTCTTCATCGCTTGCGACTCAGGACGAGCGCGATTGTTGAAATTGAACATCAATGTTTTGCCGGACGCTTTCCCGACTTCGATCATCTCCGCCACTTCGTCAGCGTTGAGGCCGGGTGGTTTTTCGCAGAACACGTGCTTACCCGCTTTGAGGCATTGGATCGCGAGAGGTGCGTGGAACTTGTTCGGAACGATGATACTAACTGCATCAAGCTCCGGCGCTTCCGCTAACATGCGATCTACTGAATCGAAGGTTTTGGCGATGTTCCATTGCTTGGCTGCGCTTTCTGCCGCACCTAGCAATGGATCTGCGACTGCGACGATTTCAGCACCCGCTTTACGAAAGCCCTCTGCATGGTATTTCACCATCCATCCGGCACCAATAATTCCTACCTTCAGGGGCATGAATTTTATTGGTTAGATTTATCGAACGCTGCGTCAAAGGCGACATTAGAACCTGGGAAGTCGACATTTCTAACAAATGCTGCTGCTTCGGTTGCACCATGCACGCGATCCATGCGAATATCCTCCCACTCAACGGAGAGCGGACCTGCGTATTTAAGATCGTTGAGCGCGACGATGATGTCTTCGAACTCAATGTCACCGTGACCAAG
>JBILMI010000198.1:0-3702 GCA_044375585.1 Luteolibacter sp. | reverse complement strand
CCAAGTCCGATAACGATACAGGTAGCGCTTACGCTGATGACGTTCCATTTCATAAGTGGCAAACTAGAGTGTTTTTCAATCTACTCAACTTGGAGTTTCCGTTTTTCAGCATTTTTCTGATCAATTCAATATTATATGACGCATCGAAATCGATGTTGCTACCCATTCAAAACATGCGTAGGCCTCGAAAAAAATACACGTCCATGATTTGAAAAAGCTCATAGGCAAGCGCTGTCTGACTCATGTCCACGTTAAAAATCCGCAAGCAGCGACGGCGGAAGCGGACCAGCCATTTGCCTCGGTGCATTTCATGCATGACTCATCATCCGCGAGCTCAGAAAGCAAATCACCAAATCCGTTTCTAAAATCCCAATTTTTGATGAGGTTCCAAACATCGAGGCGACCACTGATTTTCAACGCCAGATTGGTTACAAGCGTTTGGTCGTGAACGTGGAATCATAGTCTATCATCCGGCCGACATAGCTTGATGTCGTTGAGAGGCAAATCAACAAGGCCTTGTGGCGCGGCCATGTTGCGGTAGCGCCATGGTGAATAGTCGTCATTTTTCATGTATCTAAGCGTCATCGCGAAACGCCGCACACGCCAAGTTGGAAACGCACCGGATTCGTAACCGACGATGACGTTATCTTTTTGGGCGATGAACATGACGACATGTCCGGGCTTAATCAGGATGTCTCCCATTTTCAATTCTTTCCAAGAAACGGGATAAGAAATCGAAGGTAAGTCTCTGGTTGAAACCGGCTTACAAAGGCCCCAGCAGCGCGAAACAAAACCAGAACAATCGACTCCAACGCTTCCCTCGCTGACTGCCGCGTCATCGTGGTGAATCTTGTATGGATTTGCGATATCACCCGCTTTTTTCCCTTTTTCAAGACCATGCAAGAACGTTTCTGGTGTGTCGAAGCCGCCCCATTTGTAAGCCATCCCTATGGCCGGGACGCCGGGTTTCCACCAACCACGATCATCATCATATTCCTTGAGAGTCGTGTCCGGCGTATGCACGGTCACCCCTTTCTTATCCTTCCCATGCCGGATGTGTTGCGATTGGGGCATCCATTCGAGATCCGCGTAAGATTGAGCAATGCGTAAAGCCGCCTCTGGAGTTTGGGTTCGCCAAGCACAGGAGATTAACGAACCACTCGCCATAAAAAAAACAGAGGCTTTTAAAAAATCTAACAGCCTCATTTAATCCCACGTAATATTTTTTGTTCTGCGATCCATTTTTGATCTTTCTTAGAAAGTTGTGATTCGTTGGTTTTGTATCGCTCACCACCGGGCTCGATGAGAATGAGGTCACCTTTGGAATAGGTTACCAGCTTGGCGAAAACCTCGCGGCCATTGGAGCCCTCCCATTTGCGGTAGCCTTTCGATTCTAAGTTTTTGCGCCATTCTTGATACTGATTGCTATTCACCGCAGCGGCTTGCTTGATCAAGCCCCATACAAAATCGGCTTGGCCGCGCTTGTATCCCGTATCTTTCCATAGCACCTCGCCACTCATATTAAGCATCAGCAAGGTGGGGTGACCTAACACTTTATAGCGCTTCTTGAGACGCTGCACGTAACTCTTGAGCTCATTTTGACGGCTGATTTTTTCATCTAATGAAAGATTCAAATCATCCACATGGATCGTAGAATCCACCCGCAAACGCACGACGTTTTTTTCCGCCCATATTCCAAATGACTGAGTAGCGAAAAGTTCTGCAGAAAGCGCTTTGCATGCTGGACTCATGGAGGAATCTGTAAACCAAATCAGGATCGGCTTACCTACGCGAGCAGCAGTTTGGCGGGCTATTGTTTCACTCTCCTCCCAAGGTCCACGCTTTGGTGCCGCCATCAAGGTTTCGAGCTCAGGTATGCCAGCATCCGGATCATCGGGATTCGTCCAAGCAATATCTTCTTCCGGCGTATAACTTAGCTGCCGACTCTCGACGTTGCCCCCTGGTTGGACTTCTGTTCCTTCTAATGCAGGCTTTTTGACCTGTGGCAATCCCTCTGGAGCGGGGGCCTGCTCAATTCGGAATCCGGTTTCGTCCGCACAACTGACAAACACCACGCATAGGATGATCGCCGATATAGTCCTGTGACGATCCAGCATAGATTATTTTTTTAAACGAACCGGCGTTCCACAAGAAGAACACCTGAACCAACTGAATAATAACAGGTGAATACTGAGTGGAACAGTATATCCCAAGAACAGAAGCCGATGTGCCTTGACGTGCCTCAGCGCTTTATTGTGGATGAATAATTTCTGCGCACAAATTCGGCACTTCCCAGGTAATCCCCAACATAAATAAACGATTCCTACGACCGGTAATGCGATTGGAAACGCGATCAACCATTTAGAAACCCATGAAAATGACTCTGGATAAACAGAGGAAAGCAGCAATAGAAATCCGGAGATGATCGACGTCGGGAGCAACAGTAGGATCAAAAGAGTGACGAAAGCTCCGACCCGCAAATGCCATGGGTGGGTATGCAGAACACCACGAATGAATCTACGAGAATTCATTTTTTTCCCGCGATTGGTGGATTCAAGCGGACCACGGATCAAGGCGACCCTGTCCTCTGCATGCTCTTGCTTGGATTTAGCGCCCCGCTGAACTGGAGCTAAATTCGGCTCGATTCTTTGGACGGCCGTTGGATCACAATCCTTTGGCTGAGTCGTTTTACTGACTTTCTTTGGACTCACTTGCCTGTCCTGTGGCTCATCACTTTGTGGAAGCTCTGGATTGCCAATGCGGACATCTAAATCACCAGAATATCGATTGAGCAATAACCCAGCAGGTATATCTGAAACTTGGATTTTCTTCTCTGCCAAAAACTTACCTGGAAGCGGAATTGCAAAAGGAGAAGCTGCCAACATTTCGAGAACTTTTTCGTTGCCTTCATAATTCACGGCTGCGGCAAGAGATAAACTTTTGAACCCACTCTTATTACGTATTAACGCCTCGCCGGCACTGACGATCCAATTTTCTACGGTGGATTGATCAGGCACTCCGCCAGGGAACTGAAAAATCTTATTGGCTTGATTAAGCTTTTCTAACAGATTTTTAGCGACTTGTTTGGATAGATGCTTGGCATCACGAATTCCAGCCATATCTAGCAACTCGGCATCGCTAGTATGGATTCCTGGGATTTCTTTGATTTCAAGCCTCACTTATTTCAGTGCAATTAGCATTTCCCCCAATTGGGCGAGTTTGGTCTTCCAATCTTCGAGACGTAGTTTCTCCTGCACCACCACTTCAGGCGGTGCACGATCCACAAACGAGACGTTGCCGAGTTTGCCTTCACATTTTTTAAGCTCAAGCTCCATCTTCTCGATTTCCTTAGAAATACGAGCGCGTTCAGCTTCGACGTCAATCAAGCCTTCCATCGGCATGTAGGCCTCGGCGACGGGAGTGACGGCAGCCGGAGTTCCTTTTGGAGCCTCGTAAGTATCATCTACTAGAACCTCCGTAGATCCAGCGAGGAGAGCCAGGACATTGATTTCATGGGTGAGCCAAGCGACTGCGCCTTTCATCACGAAACGAACGTCTTTGCGTGAGCCAAGATTATACTCGGCTTTGAGGTTACGGAGACGACCTGCGGTCTCGTAGATTGCGACCGCCTGTTTCTGCGCGGTTTCGAGTTCTGCTGCGGAAAGTTCTGCGAGCAGTGGTTTTACAGGCAGAGATTTTTTC
>JBILMI010000197.1:0-3750 GCA_044375585.1 Luteolibacter sp. | reverse complement strand
AGGCAGGAACCTAGAGCAAGAAAACGAAGACCAAAAAGCTACCAGCTTCTATCAGAACCACGCGACCAATTTAAAGAAATCCCACATCGTGAACGATACAGAAAGAATGCTTAATCACGTGCCATTCCTGCCAGGCATACAATTGTATAAATGCAAGATTTAGAATTATTGGCTCTTAGCAATGAGCTTCGAGAATCGTTATAAAAAAAGGGATGAATGGCATGAAGAGGCATGGTTTGTGGGAGACTTGCGGAGATGAAAGTGAGGTTGTAGTTGGGGTAGATTTGTTTGTTTCACCCATCCTCCGTGTTCTCCGTTGCCTCCTTCCCTCCTTTTTGAAAAATGCCCGAAAAGCCAGCAACCAATCTTCTTAGATCTTAAGCGCCTAACATAATCTCTCCACATCTCACTAATACCGACGAAGACGCAGGATTGGAGTTTCACAGATACTTCATGAACGCTGTATAAACTTCCGGCGGAATGTCTAACAGGCCGTAATCCTTCGAAGAGACGAACAACAAGCTCTGCTTGCCTTTGCCTAAGAGCTGTCCATCCGCCCCAAAAATTTGATGCTCAAGCGTGCAGAATTTCCGATTCGCTTCGGCGACTTTGATCTTCACCGTAATCGTATCGAATTCGCGAGTTTCCCGCACAAACTTATGTTCGAAAGAGCGCGTGAGAATGTAAAACTTGGTGGTCTTTAAATCGAAGTCCGGCATCGCTGCATTGAAGAACAACTCACGAGTTTTCCCGACATACAGAGGATACATTCCGAAATAGACGTTACCAACGGAGTTGGTGTCCTGATATGTAGCTATCATGGAATAGACGAACCATTTGCCCTCAAAGTGACCAGCTAGATTATAGTCGCCTGCAGCGGCTGGAGCAGTGACCTCCGAGGTCGCCACAGCCGGCTCTTGTTTTGAAAGCGCCCTGATCGCTGGAAGCTCCGCTGCTGCATGCATCACTTGATCCGCCTTTTCCGTCACGAGACGGAGCAAATCCGTGGTGGTCACCAACCACACCACATAAGCGAGCGGAAGTAGCGAACCGATATACATCAACACATTCTGGTCAATCATGTAACCGAAGGCGAAAATCACCAAGCATAGGCACGCCATCGAAAACATCCGGATCTGCGGAAGCGGTTGTTGGCTGTTAGGAACAAAACAGCGCGCAATCGCCAAGGCGGCGTAACCTACGAAAAATGAGGCGTAAAACACCATGAAATACTCCACCTCAAATTTCGCGAAAAATCCGATCAAGGTAATAATCGCCACCACCACAAACGTCGGGATTGGCGAGCAAACGATCTGCTTGGGGATAATCGAGAGCAACATGTTATCGCTCTTTTCCACATTCTTTTCCAAAAACCATTTGAGCGCAACATAGCCGCTATCCAAAGTCGTCATCACACAGATGACGAGAAACCCGAAGTATGCTGTAGGAACCCACGAGTTTCCGCTAAATCCTTTGGAGAAATACTCCACCACCAAGTGATGGCCGTAAACAAGATCATCAAGGGTTGAGGCAGCCAGCTCAATGCTCTGCGGTGAATGACCCATTACCCACATCGCTAAAAAACCATGGAACATCAGCAAACAGAAGAAAATCAACCCGCCAAAAACATAGCTCAAGCGGATCGAGGTATTTTCACGATGTATCTGAATCGCGCGCTGCCAATGTTGCAAATCCAGCCACGGCCCGACCAGTAAGCCGACTACCAATGGCACAGCCAAACCCCAGAAACGATTTTCCGTATATCCATAATGCGCTCCAAGTCCCAAAACCCCATTGCCAATATCCAGAGGACTGAGTGAGAACAACACGGTGATAACGCAGGCCAAAAGCAAAACCCCCAGCAATGCATGCCCAGCCTTGATTTTTCGGATTCCGAATTCTTCTCCAAACAAGCACCCGACCGCCAACAGCACAAAAACCGCCATCGCCACAGCCAACGCAACCACCGCGTTTCCAGTAAACCCTTCAAACGTGGCCAACAAAGGCACGAACAAATATTTCACCAACGCAAAAACCGTCAGGGACAAGGCCACGATCTGATAAATGTAGAAAATCAGCCGGAAGGGCTTGGCAAATTTATCGAAAAACAATGCCAATGACTCATGTCCGCCTTGGTGTTTGTTGGCCACTATTTGGGTTAGCCAGCCAAAAAGTGCCAAACCAATCGCGTTCGGCACCGCAAACATTAGCAACCCGCGCATCCCGAACATAAAGGAAATCTGGACACTGAAAAACAGCCCCAAGCCCCACATCCAAGCCAGCGCAACCGAATTTCCCCACAGCAACGCATTCAACCAACGCAAATTCATGTCCCAAACAACCCATAAACCTGCTATTCGGCAAGCCTCTTCCCAACAGCCCAGCTTTTGGATGATGACTTTCCTTAAAGTTTAGAGTTTAAACTTCTGATTTTACCGCTTAACTCTCCCGCCCAGCCAACGCGCCATGATCGAAAATTTACGTAAATACACAGTTCTAATCATCGTTCTCTTTGTTCTCGTTATTGTCGGATTCGTTCTGATGGACACGAACAAGATGAATCAATCACCCGGTGGAATTCCGGTCCTGAAAATTGCTGGGCGCACTTACACAGATAGTGACCTGCTAAAACATGGTTCTTCCGCCTACGATCTCACTGTGGCTCTTTTCCAAGCGGGGGATTTCGAAGTCTACGGCTTTCTCACCATGCTTGCTGGAAACGACCAAGGTGATGCTAAAGAAACCTTTTTCATCAACCGTATGTTACTTCGCGACGCGCAGGAAGAATTCGGAATTTATCCAAGTGCGGATGAAATCGATAGCACCATTCGCAAATACCGCGCCTTCACCAGCCAAGACGGTGCTTTTTCTCAAGAGAAATACCGCATGTTCATTGAACGTGGTCTCGGCCGCCTCGGCCTTGTCGAGGCTGATATCCGCGAACTCGCTTCCGATATGCTCGTCCACCGCAAACTCAAGGAAATCCTTGGCTCCGGACTCACTACGGATCGTGCCATCATCGCTAAACAAGTCGCTATCGATGGTCAACGCATCGATGCAAAAATTGCCCACATCGAAATCGCTCCCATTAAAGCGGCCATAACTCCCACAGATGATGAGGTCAAAACGTATTGGGATACCGTACAAGACGCGTTCAAGACCGATGAAAAGCGCCAGTTCACTTACCTTCTCGTCAAACCAACCTTAGCTGCAGAGCCTGCAGAAATCGCTCCTCTCGCAGCTGATGCCAAAGAAGAAGCTAAAAAGGAATACGACAAAAAAGTAGCCGACCGCGTTGCAGCTATCGCAGAAACCAAAAGACTCGCAAGACTCGAGATCGGTAAGAAAGTGGATGATTTCCTCTACAAGCTCGAAACTCAGGAAAATCTAGATTTCAAAAAAGTTGCTGAAGAAGACGGTTTCAAACTCCAAACCACCGAGCTCATCAAACAGAGCGAGGTTCCTGCTGAACTCAAGGTCGCAATCCGCGGATCCAATCAGCAAGACACAGCTGATGCTGCTTTGTTCCGCATGACGATCACTTCGGATCCCGCCTCGAAAATCATTGATCGCTCCATCGGAGAAAATGACTGGCTCGTCGCCCACGTTGATGCAACGGAACCAAGCCGCGTGAAAACGTTTGATGAAGCCAAAGAAGAGGCTCGCGCCCAATTGTCTGCCAACCAAGCCGCTGCTGCATTTGCAAAAGCCGCCGCTGAGGCCGATGAGAAAATCAAAGCGGCTCTCGCG
>JBILMI010000048.1:0-14213 GCA_044375585.1 Luteolibacter sp. | reverse complement strand
GGAGATCCCCAAGCCCAGAAGTCTCGACTTGTTCAACGATGAGCTGGAGTTGGCCGCGAGCTTCATAGATCGTGGCATCAGCGAATATTTTGACTTTCGAGCCATCTTCTAGGGCTTCAGAACCTTCCTTTTTTCGAGCGTTGAAAATGGCACACTGGATTTGTGAGCCATCGTCTTTGAGCGAGAAATACCAGTGGCCACTGGCCTGTTTTTTGAGATTGGAGACCTCCCCCTCGATCCAGAGTTTACCCACTCCGGATTCGATAGCTCGCTTCATTTTACGGACCAATTGAGTCACAGAAAGCGCTTTGCGTTCCTTTTGCGGGATATCGGAGAATAGATCCACGTGCATAGGATTCAACAATAGGGGAGATTTGGCGAGTATTCAGTTCGGACAATCATAAAAAATGCGTGACGTTGACATTGTTCCCTGCTGTGGACATTTTTCCGCCATGAACACGATGTCAATTTTACTTGGTGCTACATTTGCTCTACTGCTGGCGGCGGTGGTTTTGTCGTTTCAAAACATGAATCATGGAATCAAAAATGCACCAGCTGAAGAATTAGCGCGCCTCCAAATTCAAGTCGAGAAATTGACGATTGAGCAGGAGCGCTGGAAACTCGAGAGGGACATGCAGGCAATTAGGAATGAGAAGGGAATGGGCACGGATGTCGATAAGATCAAAGCCGAGTTAGCGGCTAAGGAAGCTGAAATTGAGGCCCTTGCTGAAGATAAGTTAAATGCAGAAAAAAAAGCATCAACCTTTCAAGATGAAGCGGCATTGATCGGCCAAAGAGAATTGGAAAAAGGTGATAATGAATTACGCCGAGCGAGGTTGATTCGCGACGCGCTTCTTATTGGACGCGTCACTGAATATATCGATGATGCTCAGGTCGGTGGCGTTGCTGCTATTCAAGTTTTAATGCCTGAACTCATCAAGGCTGGAGATATCTTGGCAATTCGACGCAACACAGGTATCCTCGGCAAATTGAAAATTACGAGCGTTTCAGCCGATGGTGCCATCGGTAGTCCTATGCCTGGATTTGGTCCAGTGGTGCCGGAAGCTGGCGATGAGCTCATCATAGAGCCTCAATTTTAAATTTTATTTTTTGCTCTTATGGAAAAAACAACTGTAGGCCTGATTTCTCTCGGCTGTGCTAAAAACCTGATTGATTCCGAAGTTATGATTGGTCACCTCGCGGAAGCGGGTATGATGCTAACTCCAGATCCTGAGTTAGCGGATGTGCTGATCGTTAATACTTGTTCGTTCATCGATATGGCGAAGCAGGAGTCAATTGACGCTATTTTCGGTGCGGTTAATGAGCGAAGTGAAAATCCGGATCGCGCGAAACAGAAAATCATCGTCGCAGGTTGTCTTTCTCAGCGTTTTGCAAAAGACTTACCTGGCATCATGCCTGAGGTAGATGCCTTCATCGGGTTAGATCAGATTACGAAAGTTGCACCGATTATAGAAAATTTACTCGGAAAGAAAAACGCACCGACCTTAACCAAAGACGAAGGTCCAGCCGCAACGAATGATCCGCGTGATTATGTGACGTTGAAGCCAAAATACGTCCCCGATTACACGACTCCTCGTTTCCGCCTGACGCCAGACCACTACGCTTATGTAAAAATCGCTGAGGGTTGTAATCACACGTGTACGTTCTGCATCATTCCAAAAATTCGTGGCACGCATCGTTCTAGAACTCAGGATTCGGTGGTTCGTGAAGTTGAAGCTTTGGTAAAAAGCGGGGTAAAAGAAATCAATTTAATTTCACAAGATACAACCTATTTTGGTATGGATCAGTGGGAGGGGCCGCGCCCGA
The DNA here is from genome assembly GCA_044375585.1 of Luteolibacter sp. Taxonomy (GTDB): domain Bacteria; phylum Verrucomicrobiota; class Verrucomicrobiia; order Verrucomicrobiales; family Akkermansiaceae; genus Luteolibacter. The sequence continues at coordinate 12,386 of JBILMI010000048.1, read as the reverse complement.
ACCCAAGTTCACCTGTCGATTCCAAACGCGGTAATTCTCTATGCACCTTGTTACGAGAAATTAACAAAATCGAAGGAGATTTCTGGGTGCGTTTACTTTACACACATCCAGCACATTGGTCGGACGAGTTGATCGAAACGATTGCTCAATGCGATAAGGTTGCGAAGTATGTGGATATTCCACTGCAGCATATTTCGGATAGAATGTTGACTGCAATGAAACGTGTAACGAGTGGTGATTACATTCGTGATTTACTACGTCGCATGCGCGCAGGTATTCCTGGATTGGGAATTCGCACTACGTTTATCGTTGGTTTTCCAGGCGAGACAGAAGAGGACTTTCAAGAATTACTTGAGTTTATCGAAGAGTTTCGTTTTGAGCGAGCAGGTGTTTTTCAATATTCTAAAGAAGAGGGCACTCGCGCGGTAAAACTCGATGGTCACCTTCATCACATGACTCGCAAGAGTCGCTGGTCACGTTCGATGAGTGCGCTTCAGAAAATCGCTTCGGAAACCAATCAAGCACAAGTCGGCAAGCAGGTGCGGGTTTTGGTCGAGCAGAAAGGCGTAGGCCGCACTCAGTGGGACGCGCCGGAAATCGATGGATCAGTGATGGTAGATGAAAAACTTCCAGTCGGTAGTTTTGCTGATGTAAAAATTGGCGATTGGAGAGGTTACGATCTTGTGGCGGCGCGCTAATGAATTAACCCCTTGGGTGAAATTTGTGGTGGGTATCTTTCAGCCCCTTGGTGCTGACATGTGTATAGATTTGCGTCGTGGCGATATCGGCGTGTCCAAGGAGTTCCTGGATCACTCTTAGATCAGCGCCACCTTCTAACAGGTGTGTGGCGAACGAGTGCCGTAGAAGGTGCGGGTAAACTTTACTGTCGATGCCAGCTAACTTCGCACGCCTTTTGACAATCTGGCGGATTCGTTCAGGCGTCAGCGATCGTCCACGCACACTGAGAAATATTTGTGATGAGCTATGAGGTTTGATCAATTCAGGGCGCTCATTGCTTAGATAGCTGGCAATGGCCAGAAGCGCATCGCTCCCGACCCGCACGATGCGAGTTTTCTTGCCCTTTCCAGATACGCGTAAAAACCCTTCTTCGGTATCCAGCCATTCAAGGCGGGCTTCACAAAGTTCTGCTAATCGCAGGCCGGAGGAATAGAAGAGCTCTAAAATGGCTTTGTCGCGCCGACCTAATGGATGCTCTGTGGATATGCCTTCCAACCATTTTCTAATTTCTCTGGCAGATAAAGTAGAAGGTAACTTGCGATCTGGCTTCGCGGCTTGAAGGGGTTCAGCTGGATCCATTCCGATGTCACCCTTCGTGGCGATCCAGCGGAAGAAGATCTTCAAATGCACAGTTGAAAGGCGCCGAGAAGAGGTCCCCAGTCCCTCCGTTTTTCGCTGATTTAAAAAATCCGAAAGCTCATCCGTTCCTATTTCATGGATCGTCAGCTTTCGTTGATTCATCCAGTCGGTCAGACTTTGAAGGGACTGGTGGACAGAGACTTGGTAGGCATCAGAGAGCCCGCGTTCAATCGCAAGAAATTTAATAAAATCATCGATGCGGCGCTGCATGGCTTTGGGTATTCGAAAAGGGGATGTCCAGATGGCATCAGTTATCTCAAAAAATTGTCACGGTATTTAAGAAACCTAAATTAAAAAGCGCCTATGTGACATGATTTTTTTCAATAGAGGTCATCAGGGTCATAAAGGTTTCATTCATTCATCTGAGTTAACCTCATCCATTTATTTTGATTCAGTTCGTCTGCTCAGCGCGTGCGCGGCGAGAATTTGTCCCGCTGGGCTCGTCCGAGTCCGGCGCGGTTGGTTTCGCTAAGTCTTTAGTTTGACGAATTGAGACTCTAAAAGCATGCTGCATCCTAATGAACGCCGATAAGAAGGTTCTATTTGTTTGTACGGGTAATACCTGTCGTAGCTCGATGGCCGAAGCACTTTTCCGAAAGGCGGTGTTAGCGCGCTCGGATTACTCGGTTAAATCTGCGGGAGTAGCAGCCTCCAAAGGAGCTGCGTGCAGTCGGGAGACCGCTCAAATCTGCAATGAATTGGACGCGGAGTTGAATGACTTCAAGAGTCAGCCAGTTTCTGCAAAATTACTCGAAGAAGCATCCCATGTTTTTGCTATGACACATAGTCATTTGGCAGCTTTAGAGGGAAGGTTTCCTGAGTATGCGGACAAATACTATCTAGTTTGCGAATTCGTGGAGCTCTCAGGCATAGGATACGGAGCAGATATTCCTGATCCGATAGGGATGGGGCGTCAGGCGTATAAAGAAGTCGCCGATGTATTGCAGAAAGCGATTCCGACCATCATTGAGTATATTGATCAGACCACGCACTAAATCATGCCCAGTTTCATTTTTCCTTCCTCGGTAATCATATCTTGATTCCAAGCTGGATCCCAAACGAGTTCTACATGAGCTTCGTCGATTTCGTCGATGGTCATAACTTTCGCTTGGGCGTCAGCCGCTATGACAGGGCCCATGCCACAACCGGGTGCCGTAAGAGTCATTTTTACTTGAACGACTTTTTTGTCACCTTGCTGTTCGATAGCGCAGTCATACACTAAGCCTAGATTCACGATATCGACAGGGATTTCTGGATCATATACCCCTTTGAGCTGCGCCCAGACCTGTTCCTCTAATGGAGCGTCTTTGAGGCGTATCGCATCTTCCTGCTTTTGTTTCTCCTCTTCAGGCTTGATGCCTAATGCATCAGCATCTTGGGATGAAATACGCGCTAAACCTTGGGATGTCGCGACCGTATAGGTGCCCCCAAGCCGTTGGGTGATGAATACGGCGGTTCCTGTTGGTAGGATCATCGAATCACCACTTGGGATTTGGACGGCGGAAACTTCGCGGGAAAGTTTGATTTCTTCGTGCATGCGGAGAATAAAGGCGAGTCGACTCCTAACCGCAAGACGCATTCATGAATACTTAGATCGAGCTTTAAAAGTGACATAGCTTCTATGATGGTTTAGATAGCAGCAAGCATGTGGGATTTCATCGGAAAATATTGGCGTGACGGGATTGAGATCCTCGTGCTCGCATTCTGCCTTTATCAGATTTATCGGTCTTTCCGTGCGACGCGTGGAGCGCAGATTCTTGTCGGTCTTGGGTTCATTCTTGTGGCGCTGGCACTTGTTACCCAAGTATTCCAATTTGAAGTGATTGGCTGGTTAATCACGCGATCGGCAGCGGTTTTAGCGTTTGCACTATTGGTGATTTTCCAACCGGAGCTGAGAAATGCATTGGCTCGATTAGGCAGTAGCAAAATTTTTTCATTCTCTAGCAAAAGGCGCCTAGCTTTCGTAGAGCGCTTGGCGGATGCGGTGGTGATTCTTTCAAAAAAACGCATCGGTGCTTTATTTGCAATTCAAAGAGATATCTCTCTCAAAGAGCAGCTTGAGACGGGTGTCGTGCTCGATGCAAATTTTTCATCTGAACTCGCAATGAGCGTCTTCTTTCCAAAATCCCCACTGCACGATGGTGGCATGATCATCGCTGATGACCGAGTAGCGGGTGCAGCCTGCGTATTTCCTGTCACTGAAAAAGAAATGCAGGATCGCTCGACTGGGTTGCGTCACCGTGCGGCCATTGGCTTGACCGAGCGCACTGATGCGATTGCCATTGTTGTCAGTGAGGAAACTGGTAGTATCTCGATCTCAGAAAATGGCCAACTACAGCGCAATCTAACCGAAAAACAATTCCGTGAACGAATCTCTGAAATTTTCTTCGCCGCCGCATCTATTATTGAAAATGAAACCAAAGAAAGACTGGATAGCGAAGATCCTTTGCGTCCTTCTAGCGGCCGGAATATGGTATCTGATTAAAAGCCATCTTGGCACACTTGCGATCGATGCTAATGGATCGACGGCGAACCCACCTAAGGCAATTCCAGTTGATGAGAAGGCGATGCCTAAACGTCGGTAGTATCACCCGTTGCTGCGATAAATCTTAATCGAGACGAATTCAGCATTTGGTAAAATCCTTTTTTCGACCTCTACGCTGACAGCTTTTAGAGGATACGAAGTGAGCAACATCTCAGCGAGATCTGTAGCAAGTGTCTCGATCAAATGCCTTGGTTTTTCTCCAGCTAGCTCGGCGATTTTCAGAGAAACTTGGTAGTAGTCGACTGTGTTTCGCACATTATCCTGAAGTCCAAGAAAGCCCTGTGAAGGCTGTAAGTGCACCGTGATCCAGAGTTTTTGAGGAGCTGCACGTTCTTCATCTGGAACGCCGATATGACATTCCACTTCTAAGCGGTGGATTCTAATTTCATCGGAATTCATGGCAGGAGCTTTTCATTGATGACGCGTTGCAAAAGAATTTTCGTCGCGCTGTTGAGTTCTAATTTCAGGGCATCATCTACGGTAAACCAACGAAAGTCTTCGGCCTCTTCGTTGAGGGTGACTTCATGGGTAGATGCTTTGGCGAGGTAGTTGAGGAGAATGAAATGTTCGGGCCGGTAGAACTCGGTGGAGTTGATACAGTCTTGATTCATCACGAAGCGGATATCGGAAATCTCTAGATTTGTCTCTTCCATGATCTCGCGCTTCAATGCGTCTTCGCTGGATTCACCCCGTTCGATTTTTCCGCCCGGAATTCCCCACATGTCGCTCCATTTGTGAGTGCGAATCATCAGCACGTTTCCTCCACCGTCGTGAATCAATGCGCCAACGGTTGCGATAGGTCGGTCCGCTTTTCTTCTATCTAAAAGTTTTACCAAAATCCCGAGATCAGGAACGGTCATATCTGGGCGAACGGCTGCGAGCACCTCAGCATGATGATAGCCAGTGAGCACAGCGATGGAAGAAATGCCGCCGTGTCGCGCGGTTTCGATGTCGTGGGTCATGTCGCCGATGAATGCGGTTTCATCTTTTTGTAGCGCATGGGTGGCTAGGATATTCTCGATGATTTCTCTTTTATCTAAAACCCCGGCGTAGGTTTCTTCGAAGAAATCCTGTAGCTCGAATTCGTTCAACTGTCGTGCAAAAGCAGTTGGATCCATTGAGGTTAGCACGAACAGGCGCATCCCTCGCTGTTTTGCCCATTCCAGCTTTTCGCGAGCATGCGGCAGCACGGTTACTAGACTTGTCGCATGATCAAAAGCTGGGCGGAAATGGGCCTCTAGCTCTGCGAGTTCAATGCCGGGAAGGAGTTCTTCGTAAAACTCATGATAGGGAAGGCGGAAGTTTCTGCGGAAGCCTTCGCGGTCATAGGGCGCGATTCCATATTTCGCGAGCACCATGTTAGTCGCCTCAATGACTGGCCCCATATCGTCCACTAGCGTGCCGGACCAATCGAATATGAGGTTTTTGAACATTTTACGTGATTTGTTGGATGTTGAATTTCAACCCAAGGAAAATTTGATCGATTTAATTTTATCCTTACCGAAGCGCTCTTTGATTTTGCGGAGCAGCTCTTGCTTCAGCTGTTCGAGATGGAAGCGCATGGCTGGCTGCGTAACACGTAAAACCAAATGCCCATCTTTAACGGAAACGGGCTCGGTATTGCTGCCGATGAAATCTCCAGCAACCTCTTTCCATACTGCTTTTACTTCCTCTTCGTTGAGACTTTCCGCGAAGAACTGCTTTTTAAGTATCGAATCGATCCAATCCGCTGCCGCCGAAATGTTTTCGTTGAGCCCAAGTGGTTTTTCACAGCCGAGCCATTCGCTCATCAGTTCTTCGTGGATACTATCGCGCCGTATCGCAGGTTTTCGTTTCCTAGGCGCAGCCATGGCAGGGATTTACGCTTCTCCGTCCTCGCCGATTGCCTCGACAGGGCAGCCTTCCATGGCTTCTTTGCACTGTGCGATTTCTTCGTCGTTCTCCGGTTGCTTGAAAACGTATGAGTAACCTTCATCATCTGCGCGGGTGAAATTGCTTGGTGCAGTTTCACGGCAAAGGTCGCAGTCAATACATTGGCTATCGACGTAGAATTTTCCGCCGACGTTCTCTTCGTTTCTATCTTCTTTATCTGCCATGGTGGTGAGTGGTTTCCCTGCCCCTTGGATGCATCGGGAATGGGTAGGTTGCAACTTTTAATTATCGGACTCTTGCTAAAAGCCACGGCAGGAGGTCTTCGATAGGAAGGCGTTCTTGTTCCATTGAATCACGGTGGCGGATCGTGACCGTGCCTTTGAGCGCGGGGGTTTCTTCGCCGAGAGTCTCGAAATCGACGGTCAAGCAGAAAGGCGTGCCGACTTCGTCCTGACGTCGGTAACGACGGCCAACAGCCCCTCCATCGTCGTAGAAAACATTCATCCATGGTTGGAGTTGTTTCTGGATCTCGCGGGCGATGCGGACCTGTTCCTCGTTTTTCTTGAGGAGTGGGAAAATGGCGAGTTTGATTGGAGCCATTGCTGGCATGAAGCGCATCACCGTGCGGATATCGCTTTTGCCTTCGCTGCCGAGCTCTTCTTCGTCGAAAGCTTCGCAAATCAGTGCGAGCACCGTGCGATCGCAGCCAGCGGATGGCTCGACGACGTGTGGAAGGAAACGCTCTTTGGTTTCCTCATCAAAGTATTCCAACGGCCTGCCAGAGCCTTTCGCGTGGACACCGAGGTCGTAATCGGTGCGATACGCGACTCCCTCGAGTTCCTGAATGCCGAACGGGAATTCGTATTCGATATCGTAGGTTTTTTTCGAGTAGAACGCGCGATCGCCATCGGGCACATCGAGGATATGAAGCTTGTCGCGAGGAATACCGATTTCCGCATAGAAGTTCAAACGCGTTTCCAACCATTCATCCGTCAGGCGCATGCCGTCTTCTGGTCTGCAGAAATACTCGATCTCCATTTGTTCGAACTCGCGGGAGCGGAAAATGTAGTTCCGTGGGTTGATCTCATTTCTGAATGACTTACCAATTTGAGCAATGCCGAACGGTAACTTCACCCGATTCGAATCGAGGATGTTTTTGTATTGGCAGAAAATCGATTGTGCGGTTTCCGGGCGGAGGTAAGCGATCTGCTCGCCGGTTGCGCCGAAGTTGGTTTGGAGCATGAGGTTGAACTCACGCGGCTCAGTGAGTTCACATTTTGGAGAGGCTCCAGGGCAAACGCTGGGCTTTTCTTTGCATTGAAAAGTATCGAGGTTGTCAGCACGAAATCGGCCTTTACAGGTTTTGCAATCCACCATCGGATCACTGAAACCACCGATGTGACCAGAAGACTGAAGCACAGCTTCCATCGTCAATATCGCGCCATCCATGCCGAGTATGTCATCGCGTTCTTGGACGGTTTTTCTCCACCAATAATCTTTGAGGTTGCGTTTGAGTTCGACGCCAAGTGGACCGTAATCCCAGCAGCCATTGAGTCCGCCATAGAGTTCACCAGCCTGAAAGATGAAGCCTCTGCGTTTGCAGAGAGAGACAATTTTCTCCATCCGCACTGGGTCTGTTACGTCCTTGTTTGCCATAAAATTAAGCCCGCGTTCGGGCGCGGCGCGGATGAAAACACATGCAGCCCTTCGCGGCAAGGCATCTTAGACGATTTTCACCCCACAGGATCGCTGCGGCGAATCCAGCCTCCCGAAGGAAGCTGAAAATCCGCCGCAGCCCATCCGCTAACCACGGGAATGAGGTGATTAGAGCTTTAATCATGCCAAGATTCAGTGGTTGCCTTTATGATGGGCTGATTGTCCGCTTTACTAAGAAAGCGTCTTTGTCCAACCTCCCGCTCCGCACCATGACCGCCTCTGAAATCCGCCAATCCTTCCTCGATTTTTTCACTGAAAAACAGCACACCATCGTGCCCTCCGCGTCGTTGCTGCCGCAGTCGCCGGGCCTGCTTTTCACCAATGCGGGGATGAATCCCTTTGTGCCGTATTTCCTCGGCGTCGAAAAAGCTCCCTACAATCCACCGCGCGCGGCTGACACCCAGAAATGCATACGTGCTGGCGGAAAACACAACGACCTCGAGGACGTCGGCTACGACACCTATCACCACACGTTTTTCGAAATGCTCGGGAACTGGTCGTTCGGAAACTATTTCAAAAAAGAAGCCATCCAATGGGCATGGGAACTCGTCGTCGGACGGTGGGGACTTCCGGCGCACCGGCTTTACGCATCGGTTTACGCACCGAAACCCGGCGATCCCGGAAATTTCGATCAAGAAGCTTACGACATCTGGGCAGAACTTTTCCGCGCGGCGGGTTGCGATCCTGAAATCCAAATCGTTCACGGCAACGTCAAAGACAATTTCTGGATGATGGGCGAAACCGGCCCCTGTGGTCCGTGCTCCGAACTTCACGTCGATCTAACACCTGAGGGCAATCCCGTCACCGGTCGCAATCTCGTCAACAACGACTCGGATCTATGCATCGAAATATGGAACCTTGTTTTCATTCAATATAACGCCGAGGCCGATGGCACGTTCCGCGAGCTTCCCGCCAAACACGTCGATACCGGAATGGGTTTTGAGCGCGCTTGCTCGATCATTCAGAACACCAAAGGCTTCACCGACTTCTCGAAAAAACCTTCCAACTACGCCACCGACGTTTTCCAACCCATCTTCCGCAAACTCGAAGAACTGAGTGGAAAAACCTACGTCGACATCTATCCGGAACTCGGCGCAGATCGCTCGGCGTTTTCTGAAGAAATGAAAACCGCCATCGCCTTCCGTGTCATCGCGGATCACTTGCGCACCCTTTCCTTCTCCATCGCCGATGGCATCATGCCCGGCAATAACGGCAGAAACTACGTCCTCCGCCGCATCCTCCGCCGCGCGGTGCGTTATGGTCGCCAGCTCGGATTCTCTGGGGAAAAAACGTTCTTCGGCGCACTTGTCGAGACACTCGTCCAAGAAATGGGCAGCGTGTTCCCTGAGCTGAAAAATCGTCAGGAGGTTGTTAGACAAACGCTGGAACAAGAAGAGGCGAGTTTCAACCAGACGCTGGATAGGGGACTTAAACGCTTCGAAGAGGCGCTCATCGAGTTTGGGAACAATGAAGTTTCTGGCGATGTTGCGTTCCAACTTTACGACACCTTCGGCTTTCCCATCGACCTCACTGAACTGCTCTGCGCCGAGCGCAGCTTGAAGCTGGACATGCCACGTTTCGAAAATTTGATGGATCAGCAGCGCAAGCTCGCTCAAGCGGCTCAGAAATCATCCATCGTCCGCGCTCTCGATATCTCCACCGATGCTGTTACCGAATTCGTCGGCTTCGACTCCGATTCTGTCGAAGCCACCGTGTTAGAAATCCATCTTCAAGAAGACGCCATCTTCGTCATCACTGACAAAACCGTCTTCTACGCTGAAATGGGCGGCCAGTCCGGCGACACTGGAACGCTCAATGACATCCCCGTCACCGGCGTCCAACAAATTGGCAAAGCCCGCGCTCTGATCATTCAAAAATCAGAAATCAACCCCGACTTCATCGAGACAGGCAATCATCAATCGTCAATCAATCCGGGCGATCAAGTTGTCCTCAAGATCGCCCAAGATCGCCGCCGCCCCATCGAAGCGCATCACACCGCCACTCACCTTCTTCATTGGGCGCTTCACGAAGTCGTTTCCAAAGACGCCGCGCAGCAAGGCTCATCGGTTGATGAATACCGCCTGCGTTTCGATTTCAACAGCGGTGCCGTCACTCCCGCGCAACTTTCCGAAATGGAAGAAATGGTCAACGGCGCGATCAAGCAGGGTATGCAGGTTTCGTGGACCGAAGTGAAACACGCCGACATCAAACACCGCGCCGACATCATGCAGTTCTTCGGCGATAAATATGGTGATACCGTTCGCGTCGTTCAGATCGGTGGCAGCGCTCATCAACTCGACGGTCCTTCGATGGAGCTTTGCGGTGGAACTCACGTTCGCAACACCAGTGAGATCGGACTTTTCAAAATCAAATCCGAAGGCGCGATCGCTTCCGGCGTGCGTCGTATTGAGGCTGCCTGCGGCGAATCGGCTTGGGAATACATTCGCGAGTCGATCGAGAAATGGGATAGCGAACTCAAAACTGCTGCAGAAAAACTCAAAGCCGCTAACGAGAAACTGACTGAACTTGGCGAAGAGATCATTACCGTCAACGAGTTCCCACACATCATGGGCGCGATGCTGGTGGAGCGTGCGGATATTTCCCAGATCAACGCAACCTACGCTCATGGGTTGCGCACTTTGGAAGAAACCAAAGAAGCCGCCATTGAGGCTGAGAAGCGTATCAAAAAAATCCAATCAGCCCAAGCCGCCTCGCTCGCCGATGAAGCGCTTGCCGATCTCATCGACTCAGCCACGAAAGAAGGCGAGTCCATCATCGCTTCCTTCGAGTCCGATGCCTCATTGCTCCAGGAATTGCAAAACGGCCTGAAGAAGAAAAATTTCGGCGGAGCCGCGTTGTTAATCGTCGATGACGGAGAAAAACTCCACCTCGCCACCCACTGCGGAGCGGATGCTCTAACAACCGGCCTCAAAGCTGGTGATCTCCTTCGCGACCTCGCCGCCATCGCCGGCGGTAAAGGCGGCGGCAAACCAGATCAAGCAAGAGGTGCAGCACCGGATAGGAGTAAGTTGGAAGAGATCAAGGCGGCTGCGAAATCAAAGTTCTAAGAATTCCAAGCTCATTTAGATCAGTGTGACTTCACGGTTTGACATCTGCCATTTTTCATGCCATTTTTCATGCCATGAACACCACAGTTACGATCGATTCATCTGGCAGGCTTGTGATTCCGCGAAATATTAGGAATCAGCTGCACTTGATTACGGGTTCTCGGCTCAACTTGGAAGTCAAAGGAGATGGTGTATTCCTTGCTCCGCTTCCGAGTGAAAATGCGCGTTTGGTAAAACGTGCAGGGCGTTTGGTAATCGAATCTAGCGAACCAATGAATGACGATACTGTGCGAAAAGCTATCTTGAGCGATCGTGAGGATAGAATGAACAAGCTGAGTGGGCGGAAATGATCGTCGCGGTTGATAGCTCTGTTCTGATCGCATCGCTGATTGGTAATGATTCCAGTCATGCAACCAGCGTTTCACTGTTAGAAAAATACAAGCCCTATGTGCATCGTCATGCCTTGCTTGAAACGTTTAGCACCCTAACAGGTGGGAAGCTCGGTTTCAGAATGTCAGCAGATCAAGCCACTGAGCTGATACAGGAGAGTATTTTGCCATGGGTGAAGACTGTGGATTTTGACGATGCTGAACTGATAGAAACGATGTCTATTTCGCAGAATCGAGGAGTGCGTGGTGGTGCGATTTATGATTTTCTCCATCTACGTGCCGCTCATAAAATGAATGCGAAGCGTTTTTATACGAAAGATGTGAATGATTTTAAATCGATACAGCGCACTGGCGATCCAGAGATTTATCATCCTTGATCTTTCATTCTATTTCAGCGCATCCAATCTTCCATCCGCATAAGCCGTGAAAACTTTCAAAATCTCGTCACGCACGCGGCGGAAGACGGCGAATTGTTCTTCTTCGGTTCCGGTGGCGTGGGCGGGATCATCGAAAGGCCAGTGGTGGCGGTTCATCTGTCCGGGAAATATCGGGCAGGCTTGGTCCGCATTTCCACAAACGGTGATCACGGTTTCTACCTGATCTTCGAGGAAAAGATCCATGTGTTTCGAGTGATGGCCGGTGGTGTCGATCCCAATTTCTTCCAACGCACGGATCGCGAGTGGGTGAACGTATCCGGCAGGTTTGGAGCCTGCGCTTTCAACGCGGAATTTTTCACCAAGAGCCTTGCGAAGGATGGCTTCGGCAAGATGAGAGCGGCAGGAATTTCCGGTGCAGAGAATGAGGATGGCGGGTGGTTTCATGAGGTGGTTTCTGTATGATGACTGATTTGATAAAGCGGTATCGCAATCATGGCGCCGATGATCGTTGCGACCGGGTAGAGCCAGATGTGTTCGAAATTCCAACTGATTAACGCGGGTCCAAGAGAGCGCGCGGGATTCATCGATGCGCCGCAAATGGGTCCAGCGAACATCGCTTCCAATCCTACTAGTGAACCGATCGCAATCGCAGCAGTGATGCCTTTTTCCTTCGCTCCATGTGACACACTGAGAATGGTTAGCATGAGTATGGCGGTTAGAATGATTTCTAGAAAAAAGCTCTGAGATGCATCACCCGAGGGAAGAGTCATGCCAAGTGAACTGGATGCGGGAAATAAAAGTTTCAGCACTCCACTGGCACTCAAGGCACCGAGCAGCTGGCTTACGATATAACCGAGTAGATCTTTAGCAGGTAGCCTGCCTGCAATCACAAAGCTAATCGAAACCGCAGGATTCAAATGCGCTCCGCTCACATCACCAAAAGTATAAATCATTGCCGCGACGACCAAACCAAAGGTTAGAGCAATACCCGCATGGCCGATCACGCCGCCACTGATTTCGTTCACTACAATTGCGCCCGTTC
>JBILMI010000196.1:0-3775 GCA_044375585.1 Luteolibacter sp. | reverse complement strand
GCAGGGTGACCTTCTGGGAAGCCGGCTACGCCAATGCCAAAGCCTCGCGTGTCTGGGTGGTTGCCCGAGTCATTGAATTTTTTAATATGGGCGACGAGATCAGCGGCGTAGCGGAAATCACCTTGTGACCAATCGTAGTTGGGCTGGTCTTTGGGTGGATCGCCACGTAGTGCGAGGATATTTGAAACGCCTGCCTCAGCGTAGCGGGTGAGGATGGCATCAATTTCCGATTTCGTGTGTCCAACACAGGTGAGGTGAGGAACTGGAGGGATGTTGGTGGTCTGCTTGATTCGAAGCACCAGATCGTGTGTGAGCTCGCGGGTGCTACCGCCAGCGCCATAGGTCACCGACACAAAAGAGGGTGATAGCGTTTCGAGGTTTTGAATCGTCTCATAAAGCTCTTCCCATGCGGCGTCTGCACGCGGAGGAAAGAACTCAAAAGAAAGAGAGGGTTTCGGAGCGCTTAAGATGTCAGTAATATGCATTTGAGGCGGGGTAGAGGATTAGAGCGAAACTTTTTGGTTGCTGGAGTGTTGTAGTAAGAGCTGACGAATCTTCGCGGCAATTTTCCAAACTTTAAACGTTATTTTTCAATGAAGCTTCAAGTTCTACTCGGTGTATATGGTTGCACGATGCTCTTACATTTACAAGCAGAGGAGCAACCCCCTGAAAAACCAGTCAGGCAGATGTTGGAAAAACGTTTGGATGATAAGCGAAAAGACGGGAAAAGAGGTAGGGATAAAGACGGAGAAATACGCCACCGTCCGGCGGGGCATGGCGATATGTTCGGGATGATGGACAAAAACAGTGATGGAATGATTAGCCAAGAAGAGCTTTTCACTGCGCCACGAATGGTTAATATGCCTCAGAAACAGCGTGACAAGCTCTTCGCACGTATTGACTCAGACGGGGATGGAAACCTTACGCCAGAGGAGATTCGTAAAATGCGTCAGGAATCGCACGAAAAGCAGATGCGTGAAATCCGCGAGCTTGATGCCGATAAAAGCGGAGGTTTAAGCTACGAAGAAATGAGTTTGGGAAAATTTTTCGGCCAGTTACCCGAAGCAAAACGTAAGCAGATTTTTGCACGGATGGACACGAATGGCGACGGACAGATTACTCCCGAGGATAAACCCAAGAGCCATCGTCCTCGTCTTGAAGAGCGAGAACATGGAGAGCGATCCAAGGACAGCGAAGTGCCCGGTGAAGCCCCAAGCACGATTGAATAAGGTATAGACCAGTTGCTAAAAATCTTTGCCGAAACGGAAAGATGATTAGGTTAGGGAGAATCCCGCCTTGTGAAATATAGGTCTGAAGTTCTGGCCTGTAAATCGTGCTTTTGATCCAGCCATCCGGCTGGCCCCTTCGGGCGATCGCTTCGCGACCTTCCATGTCGCTCCGCTCCATTGTCGTTACTCCTCAGTTGGGGGTGTTCATTTGTCTGCGCTTCGCTCCGACCAAGCGGAATGCGTTCCGTGAGAGGACGAAGAAGAGCTAGCTTTGCGCCTTCTTCGCGCGCAGGTATCACGGCTTCGATACTCGGCCGATTCGGCAAATATTTTTGGCAAACAGTCTACCAGAGCGCTTCTGAGAGTCCCTCTAACAAAAAAAAAGCCCGATGCATTTTGATTGCGTCGGGCTTTTTTTAGTTTGGATGATGAACTTACTCGGCTTTGACAGCGTCTGCAGATTTTGCAGCGAGAGTTGACGCGAGAACGTCCTTACGGAGGTTTCCACCTTTGCGTTGTGACCACCACAACACGATGGGGGAAGCTACGAAGACGGAGGAGTAGGTTCCAACCACTAGTCCAATCAGAATCATGATCGAGAAATCGCGGAGTGAAGAACCGCCGAATAGCGACAGGATGGCTACAGTGACAATGGTGGTTGCTGATGTAAGCACGGTCCGCGAGAGGGTGGCGTTGATCGCCTCATTCATGACGTCTTTGATCGCACCGGAGCGAAGAAGAATCGTTTCACGAATACGGTCGAAGATAACGATCGTGTCGTTAATCGAGTAACCCGCAATCGTGAGGATGGCTCCGACGTGGATGAGGGATAGTTCTCGACCGAGCAAGACAACGATACCGACCGCGATGATTACGTCGTGTAGAAGGGCAGCGAAAGCACCGACGGCGAAGGAGAACTCGAAGCGCACCGTGATGTAGATGCCGATACCGATGAGTCCCAGAGCGAGGGCGATGAGCGATTCGAAGAGGAAAGTCTTGCCGAGAAGTGCGGAGACTTCTTCTTTGGATTCATCGATCGAGTAAGTGTTGTCTTCATTGCGTTCTCCAAGCACCGGAATTTGGGCACGGAGAGCGGAAACGATTTTATCGGTGTCCTTTGAGTCAGTGCGTAAGCTAAGCAAGCTGCCAGTCGCTGGGTTGCTCTCAAGTTGTGGTGACGCACTGCGGGTGAGGGTCAGCGAGTTTAAGACTTTTTCCACCTCCTCGAGTTTAACCTCTTTCTTGCCGAGTTGGAATTGAACGCTAGTTCCTCCAGTGAAGTCGATACCAAGAGTTTTTTCCCCACGAATCGTAAATCCAGCAAGACAGATAATCATAACGATACCGGAAATGATTGCTGTTTTCTTTGCTGCGGAGAGAAAGTCGATGTTCGTGGCCTTGATGAGGTCCATGAACGAGAGTTTTTTCAGCAGGTTCAAATCGGTACCCCAGCGGAAAAGAACGCGGGTGACGAGGATCGCCGAGAACATGGAGGCGACGATGCCAATGGTAAGTGTGATGGCGAAACCTTTGATACTACCGCTCGACATCGCAAAGAGGATGATGGCGGAAATGAGCGAGGTGATGTTTGCATCGAAGATGGCGGAGAAGGCTTTATCGTAGGATACCGCGATTGCGGATTTCAGCGATTTTCCGTTTTGAAGTTCCTCGCGGAGGCGCTCATAGATGAGAACGTTTGCGTCAACGGCAAGTCCGATGGTGAGAATGATACCAGCGATACCTGGGAGCGAGAAGGTGAAGCCGAACATGGCCATGGCTCCGAAGAGCATGATGCCGTTAACCACGAGGCCGACGAGGGCGACGATGCCCGCAGTGCGGTAGTAAATGAGGACGAACACGGCTGTGATAGCGAGACCGATTACAGCGGACCAGATACCCTGCGTGACGATGGCCGCACCTAAAGTTGGTGAAACGGAGCGCTCTTCTTCAACTTTGAGCGGGTTTTCTAAGGGGTTATCCAATGCGCTGGCGACTTTCTTCGGTTCACCCACATCGTCGAGGCCGCTGATTTCAAAGTTTTTGCTAAGTATGTCATTAACAGTCGGTGCACAAATCACCACTCCGTCTAGCAAGATGGCAATGCGGTCCACCCCTTTGCTCATGTCTTTGGTTAGATTGAACATTTTATCTGCGCCCTTGCTGTTGAGTGTGACACTGACTGCGTCGCCACGCTGCATGGAAGGAGTTGCAGATTCAACGTCGGATCCTCCGAGTGCTGCTACTCGTTTAAGGAGGATGGGGTTGCTGATTTCGTTACCTTCGCTGTCTTTGCTAGTATACGTATATACAATATGTCTGGGTTCTATTTCCTCACCATCTAGGACGCGTTGAGCGAGGGTTTTGCCGTTAGCTCCGATTTCATTGTTGCGGGGAGAGACTTCTTTAAGCTCAAGTTTTGCGACCGTTTCCAGAATACGGCGTATTTCTCTCGACTCTTCAGGTTTAACTCCAGGCATTTGGACGATAATACCATCCTTGCCTTGTTGAACGGGAAGCATATCTTTTTTACCATCGGGATCGAGACG
>JBILMI010000047.1:0-14286 GCA_044375585.1 Luteolibacter sp. | reverse complement strand
GCATCGTGGAGCGGTTCGATGTTCGAGTATTTGATGCCCCTTATCGTTATGCCTAATTTCGAGAATACTCTACTAGACTTTACCTACAAGGCCGCTGTCAATCAACAGATCGTGTATGGTAAATCACGTAGCGTGCCATGGGGCATTTCCGAGTCTGGATTTAGCCGCACCGACACGCTTCTCAACTATCAGTATCACGCGTTTGGGGTGCCAGGCCTTGGCCTCAAACGCGGGCTCAATGACGACCTCGTGATCGCCCCCTATGCATCCGCAATGGCGCTGATGGTGGCGCCTCGCGAAGCCTGTGACAATCTTCAGCGATTAGCCGCAGATGGACGCTCTGGCGATTATGGATTCTACGAAGCCGTGGACTACACTCCAACTAGACTGCCGCAAGATAAAACTAGCGTCACTGTCCGCTCTTTCATGGCGCACCACCAAGGCATGAGTTTGCTCTCCATCGACAACCTGCTGTGTAACAACCCCATGCAGCGACGCTTCATGGCCTGTCCGATGCTCAGTGCCGCAGACCTATTGCTGCACGAAAGAGTGCCCAGAGCCACTGCCCGCGTGCTCACAGATAATCCGTTGCAGGAAACATCGACTGAGTCGACCGATGAACCAGAGAAGGTGATGCGCATTTTTACGAATCCGACACGTGAATATCCAGATCTACATCTCCTTTCTAACGGTCGCTACCATGTCGCTATTAGCAGTGCTGGCGGCGGATATAGCAGATGGCACGATACGGCGGTCACCCGCTGGCGTGAGGATACCACCCGCGATTGCTGGGGGACTTTTATCTACATCCGCGATCTAGCGTCTGGGGACTTCTGGTCCACTGCCTTTCAACCCACTTTGCATGCCACGCAAGATTATGAGGCGATCTTCACACAATCGCGCGCCGAATTCCGGCACAGTCATGCGGATTTCGATATCCACACAGAAATCAGCGTTTCGCCCGAGGACGACGTGGAACTGCGACGCATTACCATCCACAACCGTTCTTCAATCGCACGTGAAATCGAGTTAACCAGTTACGCGGAAGTCGTTCTCACGACCCAAGCTGCAGACCAGGCGCATCCTGCGTTCAGCAATCTTTTCGTTCAAACAGAATTTTTGCCTGCATCGTCCGCCATTGTTTGTGCTCGACGTGCCCGCTCCGAGAACGAGAAGCCGCCATGGTTACTGCACATGATGATCAGCGACCAAGGAAATATTAACGACGTCTCATGCGAGACCGATCGCTCTCGATTTATCGGACGTGGTGGAAATCTAACAGATCCAGAAGCCATGCGAAACAACTTGCCCTTATCTAATACCGTTGGCTCTGTACTTGACCCGATCGTTTCGTTACGGCGCAAAGTCATCATAGCACCGCATGGAAGCGCCATCGTAAACATCGTCATGGGCGCAACCGAAACTCGAGAGGCAGCCATCGCGCATGCAGATAAATATCAAAGCCTACAGATGGCCGAACGCGCTTTTGATCTGGCATGGACCCATAATCAGGTGACCTTGTATCACCTCGATATCACCGAAACCGAAGCCCAACTCTACGGTCGCATGACTGGCGCACTGATCTATGCTGTGCCCGCCCACCGCGCGAGCTCAGGAAGCCTACTTGCCAATAAACGCGGCAAATCCAGCCTATGGAGTTACGGAATATCTGGCGACGTTCCGATGGTTCTTCTGCGTATCAGTAACGTGGAAAAAATCAGTCTCGTCCGCCAATTGATCCGAGCTCATGCCTTTTGGCGCACGAAAGGCCTGACGGTAGATTTAGTCATTCTACATGAAGATACTTCGATTTACCGCCAATCCATTGAAAACCAGATTTACGGCTTAATTGCATCGGGCATGGAAGCACATATGTTAGAAAAACCTGGCGGGATTTTTGTGCGCGGCCTAGATCAAATTCCAGCCGATGACCGTATTCTACTGCAGGCCACTGCACGCATTGTGTTGGACGATGAAAAGGGAACGCTAGCAGAGCAAATGGAACAACGTGTTGTATTTCAACCGATGATCTCAGCGCTAAAACCTACACAGTTCGAAACGATCGTGCCGTCCCCAGATCTGCCTCCACGCGATTTGATATTTTCTAACGGTTACGGCGGTTTCACTCGAGACGGTAATGAATACATTATCACTCTTCAGCCGAACCAAATGACACCCGCGCCGTGGGTCAATGTCATCGCTAATCCGCACTTCGGCACGGTGATTTCTGAAAGCGGTTCCGCTTACACTTGGGCGGAGAACGCACATGAATTTCGACTAACTCCATGGAGCAATGATCCCATCCGCGATACCACAGGCGAGGCATTATACATCCGTGACGAACAGAGCGGACAATTCTGGTCGCCCACTCCCCTGCCTGCCCGCGGTAAAACTCCTTATGTCATTCGCCATGGGTTTGGTTACACGGTTTTCGAACATACAGAGAACGGAATCAAATCCGAATTATGGGTTTATGTAGCCATGGACGCGTCGGTGAAATTCACGGTATTAAAACTGAAAAATATCTCAGGGCGACCGCGACGCCTATCCGCTACCGGATTCTGGGAATGGGTGCTTGCCGATCTAAGACAGAAAAGCTTGCTCCACGTGCGAACCCAAGTGGATATCCAAACTGGCGCACTCCTCGTCCGCAATCTAGACAACACTGAGTTTTCTGATCGCATCGTGTTCCTTGATGTAAACGATGCCACCCGCACGATCACCGGAGATCGCAAGGAATTCATCGGCAGAAACGGCAATCTCTCCCAGCCGGCAGCTCTTAAACGTGAACGCCTTTCCGGCCGGGTCGGCGCGGGACTTGATCCTTGCGGCGCGATGCAAGTCGCCTTCGATCTACCCGACGGCCAAGAGCGGGAAACGACTTTCCGACTCGGAGTGGGTCGCGGTGAGCGTGACGTACAAAACCTAATTCATCGTTTCCGAAGCTCAGATGCCGCGCGCCGCGCGCTCGAAGGTGTCTGGTCGTATTGGAACCGAACTTTAGGGGCTATCAATGTGGATACTCCAGATCCGGCAGTGAACGTGATGGCGAACGGCTGGTTGCTCTATCAAACTTTAAGCTGTCGACTCTGGGGGCGCACAGGCTTCTACCAATCCGGTGGAGCTTTTGGTTTCCGCGATCAATTACAGGATTCCATGGCTCTCGTTCATGCGGAGCCCGCTCTCACTCGCGAGCATCTTCTGCGAGCCGCCGCACGGCAGTTCAAAGAAGGCGACGTCCAACATTGGTGGCATCCTCCAACAGGTCGCGGCGTCCGCACCCATTTCTCGGATGACTACCTTTGGCTTCCTTATGTAACCTGCCGTTATGTGATATCCGTTGGTGATACAGGGGTGCTTGATGAAATGATTCCTTTCCTCGAATCTCGCGCTGTAAAGCCTGATGAAGAAGCTTATTACGATCTTCCGAACCGCACCGAGGAGGAGGCTTCTCTCTATCAACATTGCGTTCGCTCCATCAAAAACGGACTAAAGTTCGGTGAGCACGGCCTGCCCTTGATGGGTTGTGGCGATTGGAACGATGGCATGAACCTAGTCGGAAAAGACGGCCGCGGCGAAAGTGTCTGGCTCGCATTTTTCCTCTACGATATTCTCACCCGCTTCGCTCCATTAGCCCGCGCGCGCGATGATCATGACTTCGCCGAACACTGCCTCACACATGCCCAAAAGTTACAACAAAACATCGAGAAAAACGCTTGGGACGGTGAATGGTATCGCCGCGCTTATTTCGACAACGGCGATCCGCTCGGATCTCACTTAAACAAAGAATGTCAGATCGATTCCCTGCCACAAAGCTGGTCGGTTATCAGTGCGGCTGGCGATCCTCAGCGCTCACGTCAGGCGATGAAATCCGTGAATCAACGTCTCGTCCGTCGCGATGCTGGGTTGATTCAATTGTTTGACCCTCCATTCGATCAATCCCCACTCAATCCAGGTTACATCAAAGCCTACATTCCAGGAGTGCGTGAGAATGGAGGACAATACACGCATGCCGCTATCTGGAGCGCTATGGCCTTCGCCGCCATGGGCGAAAACGAACGAGCGTGGGAACTTTTTAACCTTCTTAATCCCGTCAACCACGGCACCACCCCCGAACAAATCGCAATATATAAAGTGGAGCCCTACGTCGTCTCGGCTGATGTCTATGGCGTCGCGCCACATACCGGACGCGGTGGCTGGAGCTGGTACACTGGCTCCGCAAATTGGATGTATCTATTACTCACAGAAACTCTGTTAGGTATTCATCTCGAAGGAAACCAATTACGCCTCGATCCCCGAATTCCCGACGCGTGGGACAACTATAAAATCCACTATCGATATCGCCAGACAGTCTATCATATCACCATCTCAAAATCCGCCGTCTCCTCTGCAGAAAAAAGCCTACTCATACTCGACGGAAAGATAATCCCAGGATTGATGCTTCCGCTCGTTGATGACCAACAAGAACATCATGCCGAACTAAAATTACCCCTTGATTTCAACGCCGCATCTGACCCAACAACACTCATCTAAACTGTTCGTTTGCCTAACCCGATTTACCCCTTGTCAAGCCGTACGCTTGCATCGATAAATCATTCGCATGAAATCCATCTTCATCCGCCTGTTGCTCCTCACTGCGCTTTCCCTCCACGCTGGTGCCACGCCGCCCGCGATCTTACAAAACGCAAAGAAAAGTCCGCTTACCTCTTTTGTCATCGAGCCGAAGCGTGTGGTCTGGAAATCGGAGCAAGGCGTCACTCACTCGGAAAATTTGCTCAAGCCCCACAGCGGCCAGGCCGTGCTGGTCGAACCCGTGCCGCCGATGGTGATCAATCCAGGAGGCTCTTTGGTGATTGATTTCGGCGTGGAAATCACTGGTTCGATCGAGCTGTTCACGCCAATCACCAATGGCAAGGACATGCCCTCGGTGCGCATTCGCTTCGGCGAGTCCGTGGCCGAAACCATGGCGAATCTCGGCGAGCGCGGCGCGCAGAACGACCACGCCTTGCGCGATCAAGTGGTCAAACTCCCGTGGCTCGGCAAAACCACGATCGGCCCCAGCGGCTTTCGCTTTGCCCGAATCGACAACGTGGATCCGAAAATCAACGTCGAGCTCAGCCAAGTCCGCGCGATTCTTACACTGCGCGACGTTCCCTACATCGGCTCCTTCCAGTGCTCCGATGAGCGCCTCAACAAAATCTGGCAGACGGGTGCCTACACCGTGCACCTCAACATGCAGGAATTTCTCTGGGATGGCATCAAGCGCGACCGACTCGTCTGGCTCGGCGACATGCATCCCGAGGTTAGCGTGATCAACAGCGTCTTTGGCGACAATCCCGTGGTGCCCGCCAGCCTCGACATGACGCGCGATGTCACGCCGGTGACCACATGGATGAACGGCATTAGCTCCTACTCGATGTGGTGGATCCTCATCCATGAAGAATGGTATCAACATCATGGCAACCTCGATTACCTCAAAGAGCAAAAGCCCTACCTCACCGCTCTGCTGAAACGCCTCAGCACCTACGTCGACCCCGATGGCCGAGAAAAACTCGATGGCATGCGTTTTCTCGACTGGCCGACTTTTGAAAATAAAACCGCCGTCCACGAGGGCCTGCAAGCGATGATGACCCTGACCATGGAAAGCGGTGCGCGGCTCTGCGAAATTCTCGGCGAAAAGGAAACTGCCATGCTGTGCACCGATACCGCAAAACTCCTGCGCACGCATCAACCAGAAGCCAGTGGCCGCAAGTCCCCCGCCGCGCTGCTCTCGCTCGCCGGGTTCCACGATGCCGCCGATGTCGCCACGGTTCTCAAAAAGGACGGCCCGAAAGATCTCAGCACCTTTTACGGCTTCTATGTGCTGAACGCTCTCGCCAAATCCGGAGACATCGATACCGGCCTCGACTTCATCAGCCAATACTGGGGCGGCATGATCGACTTCGGTGCCACGACTTTCTGGGAAGACTTCGATCTCGCATGGACCGAGAACGCGGGCAGAATCGATGAGCCCGTCGCTCCCGGAAAAAAAGACCTGCACGGCGACTTCGGCGCGCATTGTTACATCGGCTTCCGGCACAGCTTCTGCCACGGCTGGGCCGGCGGCCCGACCGCATGGCTTAGCAAAAACGTCTTAGGAGTGGAGCCAGTCGCTCCCGGCTGTGCTAAGGTAAAGATCACCCCCCGCCTCGGCCGCCTCACCTGGGCAGAAGGCACTTACCCAACCCCCAAAGGAGCGATCCACGTCCGTCACGAAAAACAAGCCGACGGCACCGTGAAATCCACCATCAAACTCCCCGATGGCGTCGTTCAAGTGAAATGACCAAGAGACGACGAGTGGTCTAACAAAAAATCTCAATTTCTCTTCCTACGCGTCTTCGCGTGAGACAGGATTTTTTTGAGTTCGTTGAGGGAGGATTGCTCTCTATTAGAGATTTGGGGCGAAAGACACGAGAAGCTTTAAATGGCGGTTTAGGTAAGGAGCTGCTTCAAAAAAGCGCGTCTGGAGAAACGCGGCCCAAGAATTTGCCAATTCCAGTGTTGTGTGTTTCCTCTACTTTTTCGAAGAACGGATCTCGACGGTGTTTCCGTTTCGAGTCAGGAGAAAAAGCTCTTCAAGGTCAGCTGGTTTAAGGTAGATACCGCGTTGCGAGTTTTCATTATCTTTATTGTAAGGAAGAATCTGCAGGGTCGGGTTTTTGATGGCTATGCTTTTAGATGTGGATCGGTATTCCATGGCTGTGGGGAGAACGACTTTTCCATCAAGATCTGCGCGTCGTGATGCGATTACGGTTTTGCCCGAGCTGATGCCTAGGCCTTGGATACTCAAAATAGGATAATCGCAGATGAATTTCGCGTCTTCCCAGAGGGAGATGGAATTATGTGAAGGGTCAATCACCATGCGGTAATTGAGCGGCATCAGAGTCAACTCATCACCGATTTTTAAATTTTTTAGCTCCATCATGTTATTGAGGTGCATGATCATATCCAGCGAAGTCTCGTTACGGCCTGCGATCGCAAAATAAGAATCGCCAGATTTCACTTTATAGAAAGATTTCCCGGCACGGAAATCGGAAGATAAAACTTCATCGAGATTGATCATGCTGACAATGCGGCGAGCCTGCGGGGTGGTGGGAGAAGAGGAAAAAACATTGATGATCGCCATGAGCTTTTCTCTGCCCTCGCGGATTTTCCCTAAAGCGATGAGTTCATGAGCTTTTTGGAACGCGCGGTCACCAGGTTCGAAGTCGGGGATCTCCGCCAATTCAAGCATTTTACTAAAGTCTTCTTCCTTCGTTTTGCGCAAGACAGCTCCGGCCTCGGGAATGATTTTTGCAAACACTCCACCCAGAGGTTTGACCGCGATGTGATAGGCTAGCATGCCTGTGAAAATCGCGATCCCCACGACGGTGATGCCTGCTACGATTTTGATGATGTGCCAAATTCTCATACGGAGGTAAGGACGCGGTGTTTCACTAGATCAAGCCTTTTCTACGTAGATCGAAAGCATTGATTTCATGTGAACGAAGAATCATCTCAAAAGAGAATTTTAGAATCGAGACCTCCCATGTATCATCCACGCCTTCAATGATGGCACGGCAGGGATCGCCAGTTCGGCGGATATCCTCTAGAACGCGTTCGCGAACGGCTTCGATCGAATCATGAATGATCTCCTCGTTCACCGCCCCGCGTTTGAAGCGAAAGCCATATTGAAGAAAGGCAAGATCTTGGCCCTGCTCTTTAAGCTTTTCCACAAGTTTATCGAAACGAGCGCGGGCGTTTTCATCAAATCCTTCGAGCTCAATTTCGCGATAGGATTCTGGACGTAAAATTCGCGGCTTCATGGCCTCAACCTCGCCGGTGCGGATCCGAACTTTCCCAACCTGATCCATGGGCTCGCTCAGAAGTTGAAACTCAAAACGCGTTTCTCCGAAAGTCTGGATGCGATGATCTGGTTCATGGAGGACCCGTGTGGTCTCCATGGCATATTGAATGTCGTCTTGGCTGGGCATGAGGAAGGTAAAAGCTGAAAATCTTAAATGCTAAAGAACTGAAAGCAGAATGAGCGGTAGCTCATTTTTATAAAATGCAAAGCGTGATGGCTTGGACGGAATGAAATGGAGTCAAATATCGCGCAAGAGATATAGCCACAATGTTAGCGGAGCCGCGACAGGTCGAGGCAAGCGGACATGGACGGAGGGAAATGTAGTCAAATGAGCACTGATGAACACTGATAAATTCAGAGTGATGAGTGTTACTCCTCCTGCGCTAACTCCGTTGCCTCCGTCTCTCCGCTTAAATCTTCCAAAAAAAGGGTGGATGCCTTACGACAACCACCCTTTTGGAAAAATTAAGTCTAACGAATTAGCCTTTTTTGCTAGTGATGAAAGTGACGACGTCTTTGACGGCCTGAAGCTTCTCTGCTTCGTCATCTGGAACTTCCACGTCGAATTCCTCTTCTAGAGCCATGACTAGCTCGACAGTATCGAGAGAGTCGGCACCGAGGTCCTCAACGAACTTCGCTTCTAGAGTTACTTGGTCGGCGCTGACTCCGAGTTGGTCTACAATGATTTCCTTAACGCGTTCTTCGATCGATTTGTCTGACATGTGTTGAGTGTGGTGTTGGTGTGGGAAACGCTTAACGCTTATGCGCCTCGGTTGGCAACTATCAAAACGTGAAAACTCGGAAAGCGATAGGAAAAAATGAAAGACTTGGAGGTGTTCGAGCTTTTTAAGACCACAGAGTCACCGAGGAAGAGAGAGAACGCAGAGAACTAGATCGCTTTTGAAATAATGAGAAATTTTGATGTCACGTGCCGTTTCACCCAAGGGAAAGGAAGCCAGAAGCATTTATTCTCTCTGTGTCCTCCTTTTCTGACTCCGCTCCTCTGTGGTTAAAAATGATCCCGAACCAATCATCAGTACCCTTCAGCCTTCTCTTCCACGCCATAATCAATGATTTCTCCGGTAAAATTGCTGCGGATCTGGCGCATAAGCGCTTCAGCTGGCTGGTTCTTATCTTGGCTGAATCCGCCATAGGTTAGGCCGTCGATTCTGATTCGTTTTGTGCCGGAAGCGCTTTCGTATTCGATAAAGGCGATGCCTTTTCCTGCCCATTTACGCAGATCGAGAACCCGCATACTTTGATATGAGATGCTTTTTCCCTCTGCGGATGTGAGGGCTTCCGTATCGGCGATGAGACGGCGTCGGCTGGTGCGGATGAGAAAAAATAAAGTGACAACGGATAACGAAGCACAAATGTAGAAAACGTGGATCTGTTCTTTGATTTTTCCTGCCGTAAAGGGCTCTTCCACGGGCTTTTCGCTCAGGTGCTCTTCTGCAGAATATTCCCGCCAGAGTTGGTTGTTTTGCAGAGATTTGACTTGCTGGTAATCCGTCAGGACATCTGGCCACGGCATGGGAAGCTTCAAATCAGCCGGGATGAGTTCGGGATTTTCAGGAAAATTGACCGTTTGCTTGGTAGCAAATTCCCGCCAAACCCCTTCAGTCAGAGGGTTTTGCGCATCCATTCTTGAGAAAGCTGCGGTGGCATCTTTAAACGCCGCGTTCACGAAGTATTCATAGTTCTTTTTCCGGTATCCCGTGGTGCCGTCGATATAAAACAGCACGCTAAATACACTGAACATTGTCAGAATCACACCCGCACGCAGGAGGAACCACGATGTGGGTTTACAGATTATTTTATCAGTCTGACTCATGAGTTAATAGTGAGATTCTAGAATCCTCCGGCACACCTGTCCATCCTGTTGTTGGAGGCAGGGGGTGTCATTACCCCTTGAGGCTTGAGGGTATCGCGCCCTCAGCTGGATATGAAAGTCACGATGAGACACGATAGCTCCTTAGGCAATAAGCTCAAATCCTCTAAGCTTGGCTGCCTGGCGATCAAAAGTATGAGTAATGTCCGAGCCATTTTCCTGGTTACGAACAAGAATCAGGCAATCAGAGAAATCAGCTTTGGTTTCCGAATAAAGTCGCACCGCTGCCCGCACGAGATTCTGGTCTTCGACGCGGAAACAATCGGTTTCGATGAGAGCTTTAAGGGTATTTGCGATTTCCCTGCGACTGTATTGGTAAAGTCTTGTTAGAATCCATGTGTATTCCACAACGACGATCACACTGATCCAAGCGGGAGAAGATACTGAAAACCTATCTCGAACTAGTTTCTCCGCTTTACTGAATTGAACCGCATCGTCTCGGGTGGCGAGACGAACAAGGACATTTGTATCAAGTGCGTTACTCACTGGCAGCGGCGGCTATGGCTTGGTTCATCTGCTCAGTAGTGAAAGCCCGTTTTGCTTTGGGTAAAGCTCCGATAAAGCTGTCCAATGAGCCCGTGACTTTGGTGATTTCGACTTTTCCTTCCTTCAACTGAAAATCCAATCTATCACCCGCTTGAAGTCCAAGCTGGTTCCGAATTTCCACCGGGACGGTGATCTGGCCTTTACTAGTGAGGGTGGCATTCATTCCTTACTCAAGGTAAGGAGCAATCAGATCTAGTCAAGTGGTAAGGAGCAGGCGTTCTCCAGCCCTTGAGCTTTAAGAATGTCGCACCTTCAGCTGGATTGAAACTCACGGTCAGACACCGTTCATCTTCATACCGTGAGACACGGCAGCTCCTACAGATACTTATCCGTCACTGCACCCTCACTAGCACTCGTCACAAGCTTCGCATACTTGGCGAGAACTCCGTATTTATAACGAGGCTCAGGTTGTTTCCACTTGGCTTTGCGTGCTGCGATTTCTTCGTCGGAAAGATTCACACTAATACGGTTTTCGACGGCATTGATTTCAATTTCGTCGCCTTCTTCGAGAATGGCGATCGTGCCACCTTCGAAAGCTTCTGGAGTGATGTGACCAACCACGAAGCCGTGACTACCACCGGAGAATCGACCGTCAGTGATGAGCGCAACGTCTTTACCGAGGCCCATGCCCATGACTGCGGAAGTCGGCCCAAGCATCTCGCGCATACCCGGGCCACCTTTCGGGCCTTCGTAACGGATGACGATGACGTTTCCTTTCTCGATTTTCTTTGCGAGAATCGCGGTCATCGCTTCTGGCTCAGAATTAAAAACGCGGGCTCTGCCTTTAAAGACTTCGCCTTCTTTTCCAGAAATTTTAGCGACTGATCCGCCGACAGCGAGGTTTCCATAGAGCACACGAAGATGGCTGTCCTTTTTGAGCGGATTGTTAACAGGGCGGATGATTTGTTGGTCTGCTGGGTAGTTGATAGCAGATTTCTCTAAATTCTCGCGCATCGTCCGACCTGTCACGGTCATGCAATCGCCATGAAGGAGGCCTGCTTCGAGAAGCATTTTCATGAGTGGAACCGTGCCGCCGATGCGAACAAGATCTGCCATCGCGTATTTTCCGGAAGGTTTGAGATCGGCGAGAACAGGCGTCTTTTTACCGATACGCTCGAAGTCATCCAATGTGATATCGACGCCTGCAGAATGGGCCATCGCAGGAATGTGTAGGCAGGCATTGGTTGAGCCGCCTAGAGCAATCAGAACGGTGATCGCGTTTTCGAAAGCCTTCTTCGTCATGATGTCGCGTGGCTTGATACCTAGCTTGATCAGGTTCAGCACGGCTGCGCCGGCATCAAAACAATCGCGCATTTTGTCATCAGAAATCGCTGCTTGAGCGGAGCTGTTGGGAAGCGACATGCCGAGAGCTTCGATCGCACTCGCCATGGTGTTCGCGGTATACATGCCGCCGCAAGAACCCGGACCGGGAATGGCGCAGGACTCGACGTGATCTAACTCTTCATCAGTAAACTCACCGTTCGCGTGTTTTCCAACGGCTTCGAAAACGGAAACGATATCGAGATCCTTTACTTCGCCTTTGATTTTGCCGCAGCCCGGAAGAATGGTTCCACCGTAAACGAATACCGCAGGGCGATTCATGCGTCCCATAGTCATCACGCAGGCAGGCATGTTTTTATCGCAGCCACCGATCGCAACAAAGCCGTCCATGCCTTCGCAGCCAACCACGGTTTCGATGGAATCTGCGATCACCTCACGGGAAACGAGCGAGTATTTCATCCCCTCAGTTCCCATGGAAATTCCGTCGGAAATGGTGATCGTGTTGAAAATGATTCCTTTGCCGCCAGCTGCATCGACGCCCTTCTGGGACTCGATTGCGAGTTTATCGATATGGATATTGCAGGGAGTGACCTGGCTCCAGGTCGATGCGATACCGATCTGTGGTTTGGCAAAATCTGCTTTTTCAAAGCCTACCGCATAAAGCATCGCACGGCTAGGTGCACGGTCAGGGCCATCAAGCATCAAACTGGAAAAGGGGCGTTCTTGGTCGTTCATCGGGCGCGGATGATTAACCAAACCGAACCCGTTGGCAAACCGTCTTTGTGTATTTTGCGTTTGTATAGAGCGGGCAAACTTACCTCGTCCAAGCCGAACAAGCTACATAACGGTCCTAGTTGGATCGCTCGCTGTCGTGGTCGCGTTTCTTGAAAATGCCAGGCTGATTATCTAAGAAATCAAACGTCCTGCCATAGGAGATCGCTAAAGTGTGCCTGAAATAAAGAAATCTCTTTACAAATCCACCTAGTTTTCTACTTTCCGCGCCCCGCCGCCTAGTTGGCAGCCAAAATTTAACCAATTTCTTTCATGAGAGTATTATCTTCACTCGCTTCCGCTAAGCGCCGTCACGCTGATTGCCAAGTCGTCAGCCGCAAAGGCACGAACTACGTGATCTGCAAGACCAACCCTAAGTTCAAAGCCCGCCAAGGCGCGACCAAAGGAACTCGCATGTCAAAAAAGGGCGTTAAATAATTTCCCGAGCCGTTGTTTTCATAGTTAAGGTTCTAAAAGGGGCGATCTTTCGAGATCGCCCCTTTTTTGTTTGATTTACAGGCTCGCCAAAAGTCGGTGCGTGAAAGATGCGCCCTTCGACAAGCTCAGGGCATACGAAGCGAAATGATAAAGATTCCGCCAATGCCCCAAACCTCCAATCGCACCAGCGATTCTAGTATCACCTTCGACTTTTGACCTTCGACTCATAGGATTTTTCCTCATTCCAAGCGACGCCATCCCCCAACAAGGTCCGCCCTGCCAAACTCATTTTGAGCTCGCCCACTATCCTCACTTCTCCTTCTTCGGGACTTCGAGCAGCGCGTCGATAGTGAGTTCAACAAACGAGCCCGGCACTCCTGAATATTCCAGTTTTCCGTTTGCATCGATGATGAAAACAGAAGGGCGGCTCCTGATCCGGTATAAGAGCGCGATTTCATCTTTGGAATCGATGATGTTGTTCCATTTGATCCTTTCATTGGCCTGAAGCTCACGGACGCTAGCGAGGGATTCAGGGGTGATGCCGATGACTGAAATGGGTTTGCCAGCATACTTATCAACCATTTGGTTGCTGAGTTGAATAACTTTGTCGACCTCCGATGATTTGGAATCCCAGAACAACAGGACGGTGATTTTACCTTTGAAGTCGCTGGATTTGATGATGCGTCCTGACACATCTGCACCTTGAAATTCGGGAGGCGTCCGGCCTTTAATAAGGTAGCGGATGATGAACAGCTCATCAGCAGCGACTGATGCAACGCTTGTATCACCAATTTTTTCGTCAGCCGCCTGGATAATCGCCATGCGTAAATGCCTGATACGCTTCTCTAAGATCTTCGAGCTATCACCCAAGTTTTTTAACAAAAGCGCCGCACCGAGAGCTGCGATTCCTTGGGTTTTCTTATCGATGTTTTTGCTAATGATTTTTTCTAATAGCGGTAGCGCATGTGGAGAGCCACTTTGGGTGAGCGCAATGCAGAACACGCCGATGTTTGGCTTCTCAAGATAGCGCGCCTCAAAGCCATCGATGATTTCTTTCCGATGTTTGGAAACCTCAGCATTGGATGCGGCTAGTTGATGGGTGAGGTTGAGATAAAAGGCAGAGTAAGGAATCGTCCAATCCTGATGCAGGGATCCATTGATGCTTTTCCAAAGCTGTGCAGCTGTGGTTTCAGGAAGCGTGCGCTTATCCCAGAGCTCTTGTTTTTCAGCAGCTGTCGTTGCGATCTTCATTTTGAGCACAAAGCTTTCTTGGGAAAGCTCGTAGCTGCGCTTGATGCGCTCCGCATCCGTGGGGGATGCCACAGCATGCGAAGCCATGAGGATAGAGATCAAAATCAAGAATCGTTGCATGAGAAGTTGGTGGGTTATGTGTGAGGTGATGCCTGATGCCAAATCACTTCCAGGTCCAGTTGAAGATCGTCTCGATATCCGGATGAAGCGAATGATGAGCAGG
>JBILMI010000046.1:0-14305 GCA_044375585.1 Luteolibacter sp. | reverse complement strand
GAAATCGGTCAGAGCCACCCTCTACGCATCGCCGCCCGTGAAATCGCACTCACTCAAGGATGGATTGGAGTTGTAGAACAATTCGAGGGACACTTGCGTGAAATTTCTAACCACGCGGCGCAACCAAGCATTTCAACCGCTCTTGGAGCTCGCTCCAAGAAACGCGAAAAAGTTTCTTTTCGTACTGTATTCCTCTCCGACATCCACCTCGGAACTCCCGACAGCAAAGCAACAGAAGTCGGCGATTTCCTTAAAATGATCACCTGCGAAAAACTCATTCTCAATGGGGATATTATCGATGGCTGGGCGCTAAAACGCGGCTCAGCATGGCTTTCACGCCATAGTCGCGTTATTCGTAGAATCCTCAAAATGACCGAGAGGGATCATACCGAAGTGATCTACCTTCGCGGCAATCATGACGAAATTCTTGAGCGATTCCTTCCCCTCGTCTTTGGTAAAATTCGTTTCACTAAAGAATATATACACACTGCGGCAAATAATCTTCGCTACTTCGTCGTTCATGGCGATGGATTCGATAGCGTTTCAACAAATCACAAGTGGATCGCCTCTCTCGGCGCCGTGGGTTACGACAGCCTTCTGAAAGTAAATCGCTACTACAATTACTGGCGTGCATGGCGAGGAAAAGAATACTTCTCTTTAAGCAAAAGAGTGAAAGCTAAAGTCAAATCCGCTGTAAGCTTTGTCGATAATTACGAAGGTCTTCTGCAAGAGCTAGCCCTTCATAAAGCATGCGATGGAATCATCTGTGGCCATATCCATACGCCGGAAGATAAAAAAGTTGGCGAAATTCATTACCTCAATTCTGGCGACTGGGTGGAGAGCTTAACCGCCATCGTCGAACACCATGACGGACGCATGGAGCTTATATACTATAAGGATTTCCTGATATCTCAAGACTTGTGACAAGACTGTCACGATCACTTCTTTGCGCATTTGGCATTCATCACTGAGAACTCTTCTGAGTAAGCGCACCTAGTGCGCTGAAGCAGTATTGTATTTGTAGAAAGCATAATCGGGACAGATCCAATTGGGTTCGTCCCGATTATGCCATCTAAGATCCGACTTGATCAAACAGGCGTTTTCTTAACAAGAGACAAGAGATAAGGAGTTATATTTTAATCTTAAAATCCTCCTCATCTCCTTCCTCTCATCCCTCTTTGTAGAAAAAAGCCCGAACTAACTAATCAGCTCTTGTTACGAATCAGCACCATCACGTTTTCGACATGGCGGGTGTGAGGAAAAAGATCAAATGGCTGAACGTCTTCGAGTGTGTATCCCGCTTCACGGAGGATTTTGTAATCGCGAACCTGAGTCGCAGGATCACAAGAAACATAAACCACGCGCTCAGGCCCAAAAGCCACGAGCTGCGTTAAAAATTCTGGAGTGCAACCTTTTCTCGGAGGATCGATCACTACCACGGTTTCATTTGCTGGGGTATCGATCTTTCCGAAGATCGCTTCTGCGTCTGCTTGCAGGATGCTGACGTTACTAAAGCCGTTTAAAACAACGTTATTAGACGCCCACTGAGCACCTGCCTCGTTCACCTCGACCCCCATTACTTTTTCAAAGCGCTCTGCCAGACACAGTCCAAAAAGTCCTGCACCGCAATACGCATCGACCAAATATTTCGCGCCACCAGCGAGTGCTTTTTCACCAACGTATCCGGTAAATTTTTCTAAAATGAACGGATTATTTTGGAAAAACTCTCCCGCTACGAAATCAAACTTTACCCCGCCAACCTCCTCCCGCGCGATGGCTTTCGGATCGCGTTCGACTCGTCCACTCGTCGCTCTTAGCAAAATCGTTGCGCCGCGTTTGAAACGGTTTCCGTTAGCTCGAATATCGGCGTGCACTTCCGGCAAGGCATCATTGATTTCACGCATCGCGATTGGACAGTTTGCGACGTCTAATAATTCGTTACGCCTACCCACTTTCAAAAAACCGATTTCCTTCACTACACCATCGATGGGCTTTTCGAAATGCGGGGTGATCTTCGATCGGTAGTTCCAGATCTGTTCAGTCGATTCACAGAAATTGACCTCCCGTTCCTCGCCGGCCATGTGTTTGAATAACTCACGAATCTGCCGTGTTTTCCACTCCAGCTGTTTTTCGTAAGAGAGATGCTGATACTGACAACCCCCGCACTCGCCAAACAACCGACATCCAGGCTCCACCCGATCTGGTGATTTTTCTAAAATCTCAACCAAGTCTCCCTGAGAGTGATTTTTATCGTTTCGGAAAATTCTCGTCCGAACCAACTCGCCAGGTAAGGCGTATGGCACAAACACCACCCAGCCATCCACCCGCCCCACGCCGGATCCTAAATTCGTCAACGAATCGATCCTCACCTCAATCTCTTGATGGTAGGTAAATGGGGTCGGGACAAATTTCTTAGGCGGACGGTTATGCATAGGCGATGCACTGCTATGCAATTTTACCAAAGAAAGGAACCGCGATTTTTGATCGCGGTTCCTTTCTTTTACGTAACTTCGCCACATCCTCCCTTTACTTTTATGCTTCATTCCTAACCGCACCAAATATGACAGAGCCAAATCACGATCCTTGACTAAAATTCGCTAATTCATTTTTCAGAGTTGGACGAATTCCGAACGATATTCAATAATAGGTGTGTGATCGACGCCGCTTATCCACTCGCCCGCAAGTTACTTTTCGCACTTGATGCTGAAACTGCCCACCACGCCAGCATGGTGGGGCTGCGCATCGCTGAAAAAACTGGCCTGCTCGAAATGCTTTCCCCTCCTCTGCCACAAGCAGAGCCAGTCGCACTCATGGGCCTGAAATTTCCAAATCGTATCGGCCTTGCCGCCGGACTCGATAAAGAAGGAAATACGATCGATGCACTCGGACGCCTTGGCTTCGGCTTCATCGAGATCGGCACGATCACTCCTCGTCCCCAAGCAGGTAATCCAAAACCACGTTTGTTCCGCCTTATCCCACACGAAGCGATCATCAACCGCATGGGTTTCAATAATCCCGGCATCGATGCAGGTGTGGCTAACGTTCGTGCTCACCATTCCTTCAAAGGGATTATCGGTTTCAATATCGGAAAAAACAAAGACACGCCCAACGAGAAAGCCGCGGATGATTATCTTGCGTGTTTTGAAAAGGCCTATCCTGTTGCCGATTATATTGCGGTCAATCTCTCCTCCCCAAACACCCCGGGACTGCGCGAACTACAAGCTGCTGATTCATCAGCTCGCTTGTTAGAACTTCTCAAAGTTGAGCAACAAAAACTCGCCGTGATCCATGGAAAACATGTTCCGATTCTTTTCAAAGTTGCTCCCGATCTCACCGATCAACAGATCGCCGATCTCGCCAAAGCATTTCTTGATGGCGGACTCGACGGCTTAATCGCAACCAACACGACGTTGGATCGTGAAAAAGTCGCCGATCACAAATGGGCAAATGAAGCGGGTGGGCTTTCCGGGAAGCCCGTGCTTGAAAAATCCAACCAAACTCTTGCCGCCTTCGCTTCCGCCTTTTCTGGAAAAATTCCCATAATCGGTGTCGGTGGCATTGCCTC
The DNA here is from genome assembly GCA_044375585.1 of Luteolibacter sp. Lineage (GTDB taxonomy): Bacteria > Verrucomicrobiota > Verrucomicrobiia > Verrucomicrobiales > Akkermansiaceae > Luteolibacter. The sequence continues at coordinate 10,740 of JBILMI010000046.1, read as the reverse complement.
AAAAGAAGATGCCGAAACCAAATTCAAACTTGGTGCCGACCTCATCCAGATCTATACCTCCTTCATCTTTCAGGGCCCAGCTCTTGTTCGAGAACTGATATCTTAGCTAGGGCGACAGCGACGTAAGCCGTTGCATGAAATGATTCGTTGATGTGCCACCCATTATTTGTCGAAAGTCATAGCTAGAGCCACTGGTGCGTTTTGTATTATCTTTTCGACTTTCAGACTTTAGACTTTTATTGATATGAAAATCTCCCGCCTACTCCTCACCCTCATGATTGCCTCCGGTATGGTTGGTTATCTGGTCTGGCGTAGTTCTCAAGCTCAGGTCGCTGCAGTTAAATTAGTAGGCTTCCAAGACAATTCTGCTCCACCAGGCATGCCTAAAGATGGCGAGCCTGATATGCGCTTCTTCATGCTTTCCGCATGGCAGGCAAACCAGATTCCTAAAATTTCCCAGATGGACACACCTATGGGATCAGAAAACGGCGCTCTCGTTTACAACGCTCAGCATTTCTGGGAAATGAACCAAGAACGCCACGGTCATCACACTGGAGACGACCTGAATGGGATAGGCGGAATGAATACCGACCTAGGCGATTTTGTTTATGCAGCGGGCGATGGACTAGTCATCTACGCAGGTGAACCCTCGCCAGGCTGGGGAAAAATCATCATTCTCGCCCATCGTGACTCAAAGGATCAGCCGCTCCAAACCATGTATGCCCACCTTGATCAATCAAAGGTCTTACTCGGCACTCTGGTGGCACGCGGAGATGTCATCGGTACAGTCGGTAACGCAAATGGCAATTATCCAGCGCATCTTCACTTCGAAATCCGCCAGAGTAATGGCCTGGAAATCGGTGGAGGCTATCTTAACCGATTTCTCAACCATCTTGCCCCCTCCGAAGTAGTAGCCTCGATGCACGATGCTGAAGCCACAGGTATCTCGCCTTCTTTCCTCAGGTTAGCCAATCTCTCCGCGCCCAATCCATGGACCAACCTAGAAATCCAAGGCGCGGAAATTTTGTCTGAATTGAAAAAATAACCAATTACAACGAGCACAGAAAGAATCTAGACCTTTTGCCAAAAGTAATTGCCGAAAAGGCCGAGCCTGTGGATGCCGAGTCCAAGGCGCGATGAGGGCGCGGATAAGCATCCGCAACCGAAGAGCAACGCCGGAATCGGTGTCCTCAGGCCGGTACTGTGAAATCCTTTCCGCAGAGCGGCACAAATCCAAAACCTGATCCGTTCCCGTTTCAGTAAGGACTTTTGGCAAACGGTCTAAGCTCAGAAGATGAATAGATGGAGGAATAAAAAATCTCTATCCATCACTCCTCTAGAGAATGGTCTACCACTTCTTCAATGGTTGGCAGAATGCCTGCGGCATCTGCGAGGTGGCGTATTTCCTCAGGAATACTTTCCCCAACCCAGACTCGAGAACCTGTAGCATCCTCGAGCGACATTTTATAACTCCACTGACCGTCACCGGCAGGCTCAATCTTCACTGCTATGCTGCGCTGTCCCGATTCTGACGCAAATCTACTATTGACCTGTTTTGTCGCGTTAAAAGCCCCACCACGCTCAGCACCCAGCGTCTGGGTGACTGAGTTCATGAACTGATCAGCAATCTCTCTCCGCTGTTTGGATAAATTTGGCAAGGATAGCAGCATTGAACCATCATCAAGATCTTTTGTGGTCATCGATTTGATTTCGATTTCCCGCACATGTTCACAAGCATTTTCCCAGCTGTTGTGGATGCGTTCTTTTTCTGAACTCGAAAGCCCAAGCGCTGCTTCGATGGGATCATTATCATCTAAAATAGGTTGGCCTATCGTGTAATTAGATTTTGCAATACTCAGAGATTTAAGCAGAGAAATCGGAACCAAAATCATTGAATCATCGGTTCGTTGATGACCAGGTTTCGTCGTCGTTCGTTTACTCATACCGACACCTCCCCAGTCTTGACCAAAACGCGGGTGCTTGGTTCCAGAGATTAGCGAATATGCTGTTTGATCCAATCCCTGTTCACTGTGCCCCCCCGATTTGGATGAAAAGAAACTACCCATCAGCCCACCTAATATAAAGCAAACAGTGCCTGTAATGATCCATTTAAAATTCATTGAGAGATTCTCTAGCACACCTGTAAATTTATGTGAAAACCGTCACAAGTCCATGGAATTGAAGCATAATAAATCTGATTTTTGATCCATTTGAGAAAAGCAAAAGATATGATGTGCGCATATATGCTTATGCCTATGGTGACATGTAAATCTGTACGACCCGCCTAGCCTGATTACCAAACTTAGGGGCGTAAAATGACATCCTCTACTGTTCTTGCTGAGGTTTGCGGATCGGAATTAGACCTTTTGCCCATTCGCGTCAATTTAAGGGTCTAATACCTCGAATGACGATATTCCACGAAAAAACCGCCATCCCTTAGCAGGATGACGGTTTGTAAAAAACGACTAAACTTTGTTTATTAATTCACGGCCACAGCGGAAGAGCCGGTCTCACCCGTGCGGATGCGGATGGCTTCTTCAATGGTGGAGATGAAAACTTTACCGTCACCGATTTTACCGGTGTTTGCACTTTTGACGATGGCTTGAGCAACCCCTTCGGCTTGCGCGTCATCGACAACGATTTCGATTTTAACCTTAGGGAGGAAATCAACGGTGTATTCGGAACCTCGATAGATCTCAGTGTGACCCTTTTGGCGTCCGAATCCCTTGACCTCAGTGACGGTCATACCTTGGACTCCGACCTCTGAGAGGGCTTCTTTGACTTCTTCAAGCTTGAATGGTTTAATGATAGCTTCGATTTTTTTCATGGTAGCGGCGGATTGGTTAAAGGAATGAAAGCAAGCGGCGTGCCAACTTTTTCTCAGCTAAAAAGTCCGCTTGGTTTGTATTAAAGCATATAAGAAAGGCGATACGAGAGGGAAATCATGAATTCTAGAAAAAAATTACTCGATAGGTTGCGATTTACTGAAAACTGGATAAACCTTCCGCCGTATTCACAACTCATTACATAACTAAATTATCATGAAAAAAATCGTAATCACTCTGTTGTCATTGGCTATCTGCCAATTTGCGATCGCCGAAGATGCCAAGATCGAAATCACGGCAAATGACCAAATGCAGTATAATATCAAGGCATTTGAGGTCACCGAGGGACAGAAAGTAGTCTTATCGTTCAAGCACATTGGCCAGCTTCCTGCCGCTGCCATGGGCCATAATGTGGTGATACTTAAAGCCGGCACGGTAATTCCAGCATTTGCCAGCAAATGCGCTCCTGCCAAAGATACCCAATATATCCCAACCGATGAAGAGTCAGCAAAACTGATTATCACTCACACCAAAATGTTGGGTGGCGGCGAGTCTGATGTAGTAACCTTCACCGCACCTGCAGCTGGCAGCTATCCTTTCATCTGCAGCTTTCCTGGCCACTTTGCCATCATGCAGGGCGTAATGACCGTAAAGGCTAAATAGGATTATAGAAACTCCCTATGCCGATTCGCCCTCTGTGGCGGATCGGCATTTTTTATGGGAAAAGCCCGTGACCGCTCTAGCTAGAGCGATTCTCACGTACAGAAAAGCTTGCATCAGCGCGCAAGCACCACCACGGCGTGTTCATCATAGCGAATCTTGGTTTTAGTTTGAGCGAGGATATACTTGAGAATCGCGCTAACTGGGATGTTTTTCATATTCAAAGTCACCTTGATATCCGCGAGTTTCTTATTTGGATCTTCGATAACAAAATTAGGAGCTATTTCATCCTTAGTTTGTCTTTCAATAGCGATAGCCAACACTGACAGGGCTTCCTGAATGGTCGCCTCCTCGATTTGATAAGCAGAAATCATTATTCCGCCGATTTTTGCTTCTATGGCATCGGCTTTAATTTCTACTGCCTTAATTTTTACGTCTCCGAGCTTAAAGCGGGCATGTGCATGATTTGGATTTTGCTGAAGTGCCGCGTTGTAAGCTGCGATCGCAGCTGCAGGATCACCGGCTCTTTCTGCGACCAATCCCTGTTGATAGTAAGCCTCAGCCTTTTCTGCGGCGGTTTCTGCAAGTGCCAGATGGGAGCCAGAAGCAATGACGATGAGAGCAATGAAGATTTTCATAGATTCGTTACTCTAAGCATAAATGCCCGACGTTTTCAGCGTCTTCTGAAATTTCGAACGAAATTCTTTTTAGGATTCGGCAAGTATCTTGCGGAAGTACTCGATGGTTGGATCAAGTCCCTCATCTAAGCTCAGCTTTGGCTTCCAACCTAGCTCTTGAGTTGCCAGGGTGATATCTGGGCAACGCTGCTTTGGATCATCTCCCGGCAATGGATGAAAGGTCAGTTTTGATTTTCCTCCAACTTTTTTCAATACCTGCTCCGCGAGTTCCAGCATGGTGAATTCCCCAGGATTTCCTAAATTTACCGGGCCAGTGATCTGATTGTGATTCATCAAGCGAATGAAACCTTCGATCAGATCGTCAGCATAACAGAAAGAGCGCGTCTGAGTTCCATCACCATAAATCGTGAGATCTTCACCACGCAGAGCTTGAACAATGAAGTTTGAAACCACCCGACCATCATTCGGCAACATGCGCGGACCGTAGGTATTGAAAATCCGCGCGATTCGAATCTCGGTGCCGTGTTGCCGGTGGTAGTCAAAAAACAAGGTCTCGGCGACCCGTTTCCCCTCATCATAACATGCTCTAATGCCTATAGGATTGACTGAACCTTTGTAGGACTCCGGTTGAGGATGAATTTCTGGGTCACCGTAAACTTCCGAGGTGGATGCTTGAAAAACACGAGCACCAATCCTCTTTGCGAGGCCAAGAGAATGCATCGCTCCTAGCACTGAGGTCTTGGTCGTCTTAATCGGATTGTGCTGATAATGCGGCGGCGAAGCAGGACAGGCGAGATTGAAAATCTGATCGACCTCAAACATGAACGGCTCCGTGATATCGTGGCGGACCAATTCGAAATTCGGATTTCCGATCAAATGCAGCACGTTTCGTTTCCTGCCGGTGAAAAAATTATCCATGCAGATGACATCGTGGCCATCTTTAATGAGGCGGTCACAAAGATGTGATCCGAGGAAGCCAGCACCACCAGTAACAAGAGTTCGCATACGCGGAAATTTTTCACGACTTGAGATAAACTGCAAACTTTAAACTTCAAAAGGCCGGAAAGAGGGGCAAAGTTCCGCCCATGAGAATTCTGACGGGACTGCAGCCAAGCGGGAAACTACATGTAGGAAACTATTTCGGAGCCATGAGGCCCGCCGTCGAACTACAGCAACAAGGCGAGGGCTTCTATTTTATCGCAGATTACCATGCGATGACCTCCGGTCGCAACGCGGCTGCGCTGAAAGAAAATATTCGGGAACTCGCCATCGATTTCCTTGCTTGTGGCTTAGACCCTGCAAAATCAGTGTTTTTCAGACAAAGCGCAGTCCCTGAAGTGAATGAGTTGGCGTGGATTCTCTCCACGGTTTGTCCCATGCCACTGTTGGCAAAATGCCATTCTTATAAGGACAAGGTTGCTCAGGGCATCTCCCCAAACCATGCCCTCTTCGCCTACCCCGTCCTAATGGCGGCAGATATTCTACTCTACGATTCTAATAAAGTTCCCGTCGGAAAAGATCAGAAACAGCATCTAGAAGTCACCCGCAGTCTGGCGACTAAGCTGAACGAAGCCTACGGCGAAGGCACGGCCGTGATGCCGGACGCGATCATCAAAGAGGAGACCGAACTCGTGATCGGCCTCGACGGACGGAAAATGAGTAAAAGTTACGACAATACCTTGCCTATCTTTGGCGAAGAAAAACAGTTGCGTAAGCTGGTGATGAAAATCGTCACAGATTCAACACCGGTCGAAGATCCAAAAGCCACCGAGGACTCGACCATCATCGCGCTCTATAAACTTTTCGCCAGCGAAGCGGAACTTGAAAGCATGATTGCCGATCATCAACGCGGTGGCTGCGGCTACGGCGATTTCAAAAAACGCCTAGCCGATGCCTATTGGGATTATTTTTCCGACATGAGAATACGCCGCGAAGAAATTCTCAAAGACCCGGGCTACATCGATCAAGTCCTCAGCAACGGAGCCAATCGCGCTAGGGAGGAAGCATCCAAAGTATTGGGTCGGATTAAAAAGGCAGTTGGCTTGGCTTGAATGCTCGTAGTGGATCGCACATCTGGAGACGCGCGATCCATTTCTCACCTACCGCTCTCCGAAATCATTCCACGGATTCCCTGTTGAAATCCTGCTTTTCCCGCAAGCGCCTCGATGCTTAATTCCATTCTCCATTTCCAGTTAAATGGGGTGATCGCGGGAATGTTTATCCGTTCGCCTTCGATGTCTTCACTACGCAAATCTTCATTCATCGCCAAGAGATCTTGTATAGGAAACACAGCCCACATGGCTGGTGAGGCGAGGTGTTGTTGAATGATTCTCCCAGCTATTTCTCCAGAAAGCTCAGGCTCAGGAGATGATATCCCAAGCATTTCTCTGGCATATCTAGTTCGCACATTTTCGTCCTCACTCCACCATTGACGCAAAGTCTCCATATCATGAGTCCCCGTAGAAACGACACTCATGTAAGGCGCCATAGCAAGATTGGTAAACACTGCGCCATAAATTTTTGGCCAGCGCTGGATCTCCAGTGATAGCATTCCCAGCTGATCCATGACGCCAGGCACACAAGTTGGCACCATTCCAAGATCCTCTCCACAAAGAAGCATATCACTGGCGGAACGCATTGCTGGAAGTTTCTCATAAGCTTTCACCTCCCAGTATCGCTCTTGGCGAAGATAAAAATAATCTTCGTAAATATGCTCAAGCACATGCTGAACTTCAGGATTTAACGCCTTGAATGAGCGCGTATCGGTCATCCTCATTCGTGGATGGAATTCTTTTCCGTGGGATCCTTTAACTTCAAAAAACAAAACCTCACCCACTAAATCCAATAAAGTATCACGCAACCCATTTTGATTCGCCCAGCGCCCATCGGTGAGTTTTTCGAAAAAATTTAAAATCTCTCGTTGGGTCGAAAATTCATCCTTGAGCGCATAACGTCCCAAACCAAGATCTACTAAAAAGTCTTGCTTGATGCCGTTGGCGAAATCACCAAATATTTCTAACAAATAATCATCCGTAATAAATGGCTTACAAAAACGATCATACTCAAAAGCCAATCCACGCTCCGCGAACTCTTCCAATTTCACGGGTAATGCAGGCTCAAACCAACCCATGATTCCATCCACCTGCTGGGTGGGAATTTGCCAGATGCGGAAAAAACCAAGAATATGGTCAATACGATAAGCATCGAAATATCGACTGAGCTTTTCAAACCTTGACCTCCACCACGCATACCCATCCTTGCGCATTTCATTCCAATCATACGTCGGAAAACCCCAATTCTGGCCTTTCACAGCAAACGCATCCGGTGGCGCGCCCGTTTGGGTATGCAAATTGAAAAGTCTTGGAGCAACCCATGCATCGACCGATTCCTTATCCACCCCAATAGGCAAGTCCCCCTTCAAAGCTACGCCTTTCGAGTGCAAGTGCGTGACTGCTTCAGTTAGTTGCTTATCTAACTCAAACTGAAGCCAGACATAATATAATACGTTTGGATCATTAGCGAGTGCATGGATTTTCTTGGTATCGGAATTCTTCCAATCTCCCCATTTTGAAAAATCTGCCGTGCCATACTCATCACGTTTCACCGAGAAAACCGCGTATTCTAACAACCAATCTTGATTCTTTTTCAGAAAATCCAAAAATGCTTGATCTCGAATAATCGACTTCTGATGCGCATCGAAGACCTCTCGCGTGACCCGCCATTTCAATGCCATCACCGCCTCATAGTCGAGTTGTTTAGCTCGATTCATTTCGTCCCTCTCGAGCCGAAACTCCGTCTCATTTAAAAGAGGTGCCGTCATCTGATCCAATCTCAGATAAATAGGATGCAAAGCGTAAACACTAATTGCAGAATACGGATAACTATCCGTCCATGTTCGCGAAGAAGTCGTGTCATTGATCGGCAGAATTTGGATCATCTTCATTCCGCAGTTCGCCGCCCAATCACCCATGACCTTTAGATCAGCAAATTCCCCAACTCCACATCCCGCTTCACTTCTCAGAGAAAAAACAGGAATCGCCACACCTGCCCCGCGGAATCGCTGATCTGCGCTACGACGAAAACATTCATCAGAAACTTTTACAAGATCGGCACCAGATCTCTCTCCGAGCTCTCGATTCTGCGCACCATCTTCCAACTGAGTCGCCTGTTTTACTGAAATACTATAAATACCATATTTATATTCAATCAACTCATCCTTCGGCAAATTCACATTCACCTGCCAATGATTCTTCTCAACCTCGACCATGGGCAATGCCTTCGAGTAATTCCAATTACCGAGCTCATCGCACCCACCGATCAAACAAGGCACAGAGTCATCCGGCATGCGCACCATATGTAAATGGAATTGATGGCTTGCTGAGAGTGGAGCATGACCGATCGCCCTTTTAGATCTGACATCGAGCTCAAAAACTTTTGTTTCATATACCCTGTCCTCACTACCTGCTGATTTCCAATCGTCGAGAAAAAGTATATGTTGATCACAAGCTGCATTGTGCCATTCCCTAAATTCTCCAAACTCTGCCAACTCTAAGCCATCCTCACGTTTGAATATGTAGCGATATTCACACAACTGGACATTTGCCGCCTCAATCTTTATCTCCCAATGCTGAGCATCCTTCCACTTCATGGGCAAAATCTGACAAGAAACTTTCTTGGCCGCAGACATCTTAATTTCAAGCCACAGCGATTCTCCGACCAAGGTCGCGTATGCCACTCGAAACTCAAAATTCATAAGTGGTAGCTAATCCATCCTTTGGCTCAACCGCCATCCAAAAACCCAATCTATATCTACTAAATCACTTACTTCGCTTTCTGCATACTCGAAGGTAGGGCGGTGGCTTTGCAAAAAGTCTAGCACTCAGGGATATGAAGAAAATCCTGATAATAGAACGAATTCATATTGGCTCCTCGCTGAGTGCAGAGGTCTCTCATGCTTCACTCTAGAAATGATATTCCACATCAAAAGAAACCCGCTACAGCATGAAATACGAGCGCGAATAAGACCAACTCCAATGCTCCCAGAGCTAAGAGCCTATTAAACCCTTTGCCAGGTGGCATCGTCAGCACACCCCATATAATCCGCATTCCAATAACAAATATTGGCAAGCTTGCCAAACCAAAGAGCGGATAACCATTCGCCAACCACACGATCCCAAGTAGCGCCGCAACTTTAATTTCTAACCAGATCACGAATGCCGCCACCTTTGGACCAAAGCGCACCGCTAAGGTCTTTTTATCCACTTTTGCATCTTCCTCTCGATCCCGAAAATTATTTACCGAGATCAGCACAGCCGAGAGCAACCCGACTTGCCCGCCGAGCAAAATGGCTTCACTTGGCCAAGTTCCAGTTTGAATAAATACAGTTCCCGTCACTGCGATAAACCCGAAAAACAAGATCACGAAAACTTCTCCTAATCCTCGATAAGCTAGCGGGAATGGCCCGCCAGTGTAGCCGTAGGCGAGAAATAAAGATGGAAGGCCGATCAGCACCATCGGCCAGCCATGTGCCATGCATAAAAACGTACCAAAAATCACCGCTCCTATTAGAAATACAGAACCCAAGCTCATCACTTGACCGAAGGACATTTCACCGGTGCCAGTCAAACGTCGTGGACCGGTTCGGCTTTCACCATCGGCGCCTTTCTTTCCATCTACCGCATCATTGAAAAAATTCGTCGCGATCTGAACACAAAGTGCACCCAACAATGTGCAACTCCACAACCATGCATCAAAGTTCCCGGTCAACTTCCATGCCAACACCCCACCCAACCAAACGGGCACCATTCCAGCGACCAAGGTTTTCGGCCTAGAACCCGAAATCACCGCTCTCATTAATTTTCCAAAATTCATCACTGCTGCTAAGTGAAAACTGAAATTTGGAACCGCGCGACTCAAAATCGCTGGAGACAATTTTATTCAAGCGCGAATGGACGCGAGTAAACTTCAATTTCTAGAGACTGATAATAAATGATTCACCTAGAGGAGGAGAACTGTAGTATTCTAGAAACAGCGGCGGAGAGACGCACTATTTCTAACAATACATAGATTATAGGTTATGTAATCACAGCACAAAAAAGCCGCCAGATCGCTCCGGCGGCTTTTTAATAAATTGTTAGATTAAGCTGCGAAATTTTTCCCAACTTCATCCCAGTTCACGATGTTCCAGAATGCATCGATGTAAGCAGGGCGCTTGTTCTGATAGTTCAGGTAATAAGCATGCTCCCAGACGTCGAGTCCGAGCAATGGGGTGCTGCCGCAACCGCCGAAAGCTTCACCCATGAGTGGGTTGTCTTGGTTTGCGGTTGAGCAAACGCCAACGGTTCCATCAGACTTTTTGCAGAGCCATGCCCAGCCGGAGCCGAAACGGGTCGTGCCTGCTTTAGCGAAAGCTTCTTTGAATGCATCGAAGGAGCCGAAGGCCGCATCGATGGCAGCTGCAAGCGCACCGGATGGAGCTTTCGCGCCGCCTGGAGCGATGACTTTCCAGAAAAAGCTGTGATTCACGTGGCCGCCACCGTTGTTTCGAACTGCACCGCGGATTTCTTCGGGAACTGCGGAAAGGTCAGAAATGAGATCAAGAGCAGATTTTGCTTCGA
>JBILMI010000195.1:0-3802 GCA_044375585.1 Luteolibacter sp. | reverse complement strand
GGCATGACAATGGCCAATCGGATATTGATCCCGTAATTTAATACATCGGTCCGGGCATGCTTCCAAAACAGTCGAACACAGCAGTCAAGAACGAATCTATCTCAGCCTAGGATTTGCGCAAAGGAAATTTAAAAAACTCTCGTAATAAAAATTCAGCATAGATGACAGCTTGCAACCTTTTCCAGCTTCTCTCATCCTCCGCCCGTGTCCCATACCGCCGAAAAATCCTTTGAACTCATCAAATCTGCACACGAGCGCCAACGACTCGCCCACGCTTTCTTGATCACTGGAGCTCTCGGCAGCGGCAAAGAACAACTCGCCTCACGCCTCATTTCTCTCGTCAATGGAACAACCGATAGCGGTAGCATGGATCTATTTGGCGAGCCAACCGAAGAAAAAATCGTCCCTCTCGACGACCAAGAAAACGGTTGGGTGCGCATTATCCGCCCACGTTCCAAAAGCCGCCAAATCTCGATTGAGGACATCCGCGACCTCGAACACACCCTCCATCTCGCCGCTCCAGCTGGAGAAACCAAAGTTGGTGTCATCGTCGATGCGGACCGCATGAACGAAAAGTCCGAGAACGCTTTCCTGAAAACGTTAGAGGAACCGCCAGATCGGACTCTCCTACTACTACTCACCACAAAACCTCAGCGTTTACTTCCCACTATCCTTTCTCGCTGCGTTCAGGTCAATCTCCTCGGAGGCCGTAGCCTAGATCTCGATGGCGGTGAAGAACTTGTCGCCGCGCTCAACCAAGCCGCCAAAAAAGGTTTCGGAAATCCCATCACCGCTCTTCATCTTAAGACCGTGTTTGCCAATTTCCTCGCAGCCAAGAAATCCGAAGTCGAGGCAGTTGCCAAAGCTGCAGCCAAAGAAGAATCCGCCGCATATAAAGATGCGACCGATGGAACCTGGCTCAAGGCTCGCGAGGATTTCCACAATGCTGCCGCCCAAGCTGATTACCTTGAAGCACGCGGCCGCTACCTCGATGTCATTCTCGCATGGCTCGCTGATATTATCCGGATCAAAAACAATGCTGGTGGTTTGGATTTCCCTGACTCTGCGCCCCTCCTCAAAACCATCGCCGATTCGGAAAGCATCCTCAAAATCAGTCAACGCTTGGAGTCCCTTGAACGTCTACGCCAAACTCTCGAAACCAACGCCTCAGAACCCCTCGCCCTCGAGGTCGGTTTTCTACAAACCTTCGGCTAAACTTCACAATCCACTCGGAATCTAGCTTCTATGCTTGACCGCGACTCAACACCCAAGCTCCCTGCACAGCAGTGAATTTCTTCATTACAGGCACAGATACCGGCGTCGGCAAAACCTACATCACGAAGCTCTTGGTCGAGTCGCTTCGCGCCGAGGGAAAATATGCCGTCGGCTTTAAACCGATTTCCTGTGGAGATCGTGAGGACGCCGTCACCCTCGCCGCCGCATCTGGAAATCTCTCACTCGACGAAGTCAACCCACTGCATTTCTCATCCGCCGTCGCGCCACACGTCGCGGCTCTCCTAGAAAACAAAACCATAGACCCAGCCCAGATCCTCGCATCTTACCAAGCGATCTCGGAAATATACGATCCCGTCATCGTCGAAGGCGCAGGTGGTTGGGAAGTGCCGATCACTGAAAGTTATTTCGTATCGGATCTAGCCAAAGATCTCAACCTCCCAGTCATCCTCGTTGCAGCGAACCGACTCGGTGCTCTCAATCATATCCTCCTCACTCTCGCCGCCATCCAAGCCAAAGGCCTGAAATGCGCTGGCATCATTCTCAACCAACTCGAAGACGAAATGGACACTCCGATGATCACCAACAAGGGAATCATCGAATCTTTAACTCAAGCCCCTCTCCTCGACCACATCATCCATGGCCAAGACTTCCTCTCCCAAGAACTCATGGACGTCCTCATGGGATAGCGACCTCTTCTTTGAGAGTTGAATGACCTGTAAGCATTAGCGAACTATCCAAATCAACATAGTCTATCCTCATAGCCGTAAGGCAAATTTGAAACTTGAAACTTATGCCCGCCAAAAACTTCCATGTCCGCCAAGCCGCCGTCTCCGCCCTCAGAGCATGGGCGAAAGGCCATGACTACGCGGAAACGTTGGTCGATCGTCACGCCCAAAGGCGCATGCTTTCCTCCTCCGACCGCGGACTGCTTCAAGCCATCCTGTTTGGCGTGCTTCGCCACCGCCGCGTTCTAGATCATTGGATTGGAAAACTCCGAGATGGAAAACTCGACGCCGATACACGCGACATTTTACGCGTCGGCCTCTGCCAGATCCTCATCCTCAACATCCCCGACCACGCCGCTGTGAACGAAACTGTGGAAGCAGGGAAAACCAGCGTCCGCCCCCTCATCAATGCGGTTCTGCGTAAAGCAATCATCGCGCGCAAACGCCTTCTCGAACAACTCGACGACTTACCGCCACCCGTTATCCACTCGCATCCCGATTGGTTATACAATCGCTGGCGCAAATCTTTTGGGAAAGCCAAAGCTCTCTCCATTATGGAGTGGAATAACCAACCTGCTGAAACGTTTTTCCGCCTGAATCCTCTCATCCCAACCGATGCAGAAATTCCCGGAACCGCATGCGATCACGCGCCTGACTACTTTTTGTTAGACGGTAAAATCCCCTCCAAACTTCTCGCCGAAGGAAACCTCTACATCCAAGATCCGGCCACTCGTCATTGCGTCGATTTACTTAAACCCAAACCCGGCGAAAAAATCCTCGATGCCTGCGCGGCACCAGGTGGAAAAGCATTTCTCATCGCCTCCGCCCTCGGCAGCGGCAAAGGCCTCACTTGCACAGACTCAAACGAAAAACGCATTCCCCGTCTCGAGGAAAACCTCGCGCGCCTCGGCATCACTGCGGACGAAGTTTCCGTCCACGATTGGTGCAAACCCGCACCTGAAAAATTCCATGAAGCCTTCGATGCCATCCTCCTCGATGTGCCTTGCTCTAACACCGGTGTGATTCGCCGCCGGGTTGATGTCCGCTGGAGACTCCAAACCACCGATATCGATCAACTGACCGAAATCCAAACCGCTATCCTCACTAACGCCCTTCCCTGCCTCAAACCCGGAGGCCGTATCATCTATTCCACCTGCTCCATCGAAGAAGCGGAAAACATCGATCTCGTCACCGCCTTCGCGAAGGAGCATAACCTTCGTTTAGTGAAAACCATACAGATCACTCCCATCGATCACCACACCGACGGAGCCTTCGCCGCTCTGCTCACTAAACCTTGATCTGCAATGTGACTGCCCCGACCTGTCGGAGCAGTAGGCGAAGGGACATCCTGTTACTCAACTGTAATATATTTTAACCTCGCCTCTCCCCCTTATTTCGCCACATCTTCATCCCATGAAAAATAATGTGTTCATGCTTTTTACCACTCTTGTCATCATGGCGATTCTCATTGTTTCAGCGACTATGGTGTATCTCAGTAAAACCTCTGAATACTCCCGCGCCTCAGACCAAGTCCCCGCATCTTCGCAACCCGCGGATCAGTGAGTTCAACTCACATCAAGCGTCCATAAATCCCTTTTAAGGTCGCACGCCATTTCTCCAGAAATATCAGATCACGCATGATGGTTCCGGGTTCAATTAGACCTTCCTCCACTTGCTGAAACTTCTCTGTCCGTTGCTTGAGCTCTGAAACAACAATTTCTATCAGCTCCTGAACCAGTTCTCGGTGCTTGATTAACTTCACCTCTGCCATCGCTTTCACTAAAGCCGATTTCGCACCCGCATTCTCGCGGATCAATAACTCCGCCGCGGCGCCGACTTCA
>JBILMI010000194.1:0-3805 GCA_044375585.1 Luteolibacter sp. | reverse complement strand
CACGGAGAAGAACTCTCGGATAAACTTTTCGAATCGATTCGTGATCTCTTAAGAAAACCAGAAACTATCATGTCCGTCTGCAACACTCATACGCCATAAACGAAATAACTTTTGAGAAACGGTCTAAGTGCAAGTGAAGCGGAGTTCCTGATCCAGATCATATCTATCAGGCGAATATGTGATTTATCGCTTCGCGCAGCCCACTCGGCAATGGTGCGCAACCTTGGCGCCTTACTAATTGCCTTTTTTGGATAAAACCTCAATTCTGACGGGAACGGTACCGCATCGGACAAAGCCAAGTTTTTCAGCGGTTCCGATGGTAACATCGATGACGCGGCCTCTTTTAAAGGGACCGCGATCGTTGATGGTGACGACCTCGGATTTATTGTTGGCTAGGTTGATAACGCGTACCTTGGTGCCCATGGGTAGGGTTTTGTGGGCGGCGGTCGGAGCGTTGTTGCAAAGTTTCTGGCCACTAGCGGTTTTGGTTCCGTAGTTGGTTTTGATGGAATACCAGGAAGCTTTGCCTTCTTCGATGGAATGAACGAAGTAAGGTTCACTGTTATGATTCACGCTACTAACGCAGCTGGTGATAAGGACGAGACTTGCGAGAGCCAGCATCGCGGACTTTTTGATTTTCCGTGTGTGTAACTTCATGGGTGTAGATCCCTGACCAGGGTGCGACCGCCATAAACTGGGATTTTTGGGTGCGCAAGAAGAAAAGTGCTAGGAGCTTTTGAAGCTATTTTACCAAATGGATAGGATTTCCAGCTTGGAAGGCCTGAATATTTTGGGCGGTGATGGCCATGAGTCGCTTGCGAGCCTCGGTGGCTGCCCAAGCGATGTGCGGAGTCAGGGTGAGGTTTTTGGCTGTAAGGAGAGGGTTTGATGGGTGAATGGGCTCGGCGGAGACGACGTCGCACGCAGCACCGGCGATCCGACCCGAGTTCAGTGCATCGGCGAGAGCTGCTTCATCGATCAGAGGGCCGCGGGCGGTATTCACGAGAAATGCGGAGAACTTCATTTTCTCTATCGAATTTTTGGAAATTAGGCCTTGGGTTTCTGGGGTGAGGGGACAGTGGAGGGTTATGACATCGGATTGTTCGAGGATTTCGTCGATGGATGCCCACTGGAAAGGGAAGGAAGTTTTGGCGGAGCGAGAGCGGGAGTTTGCTAAAATCTTCATTTTGAAAGCAGCACCAAGCTCGGCGGTGCGTTGGCCAATGCGACCGAAACCGATCACACCAAGGGTTTTGCCAGCGAGTTCGGTGAAATTCGGATTATTCCAGAAACAGAAATCCTCACTGGTTTGCCATGCGCCGGTGTGGGCCAAGACACTGTGATGGGCGGGCTTTTTGAAGAAGTCTAAGATGACGGAGAAGACAAATTCTGCGACGGCATCAGTGCTATAAACTGGGACGTTGGATACGGCGATGTTGTGTTGGTTAGTGTAGGCGGTGTCGATTATGTTGTATCCAGTGGCGAGGACGGAGATGAATTTGAGCTTAGGGAGTTGGGCGAGGGTTACTGCGCTAAGTGGGCATTTGTTGGTCAGGATGATATCCGCGTCTTTAGCCCGCTCGACGATTTGATCGATGGATGTCCTTGGATAAACTTTGAGTTCTCCAAGAGAATCAATTTCAGACCAAGGGTTGTCTCCTGGGTTGAGGGTGTAGCCATCTAGAACGGTGATTTTCATTATATAAATTACGTGGAGATTATGGAGTTAGGCGGTCGTGAAAAATATCGATTTTTTTCTTCTCGAATTCCCGCAAATTAGCGCGGAAATCATTGACGGCTTGGTGACGTTTGACGGTTGCGATGGCGTCTTTAATTTTATCATGAACTGCTTCGAGAGTTGGGGTCTCGGCAGGAAGGCGATCCATTAGCTCAACGATGTGGAAACCAAGTTTGGTTTGGATGAGTGTGGGTTTATTTTTCTCGAGTAGAAACACAGGATTACCGAAATCTTCTGGGAGTCGATCACGGGACATCCAACCAAGGTCGCCAGCTAGATTCTTTGATGCTGGATCACCACTCAACGCGAGGGCGAGTTCAGCGAATTTTTTGGATCCGTTTTGGAGTTCGATTAGGGCGGTTTCTAATTTTTGTTTCGCCTCATCTGCTGAGGTTCCTAGGGTTGAGATGAATATGTGGCGGACGCGAATACGTTCAGGAATTTTCAGATCCTCTTGATAATCGTTATAGTAATTCGAGATTTCCTCTTCGTTGACTTTCACTAATGGATCAACGCGCATCGCGACGTATTTTTCCTGTTGGATTCTTCCGGCAATGCGATTTCTCAAATCCTCAAGGTTATTAAAACCTTGGGATTTGATGGCGTCTTCTAGTTCGCTACGAGTGCTGAATTTTTTCGAAAAGAGTTCGAGTCTAGCGTCGATTTCCTCGTCTGTGACTTTAAGTAACTTGGTGTTTACCTTCACTTTTACGCGTATGAGTTCGTGGTCGATGAGTTCACCCAGTGCGGCGTATTCGACGAGTTTCTTTTGAGATTGGCTAAGGTCTGAAATGGTTTTTCCCTCAAGAAAAAGACGTTCATAGATCGCTCGGTCAAGCTGAGTGCGGGTGATCTTATAACCAAAGACGCGCGCGACAACGCCGTTGGCTTTATCTGCCGCAATGGATGGTGCACTATCTGGATGGGATGCTTTGATGCGGCGGTTAATTGGGCCGTTGAAGAGAAATAGATCGGCCAGAAGATATCCGATAACCACAAGGTAGGCGGTAAATCGTAGGGTGAATTTGGTGAAAGACTTCATCGAGAAAACGGAGATTTATCGAATTTCAACAGTGGCACCAGGGCGGATGAGAGTGGGTAGGCGAATAGCGTCCCAGTTGCAAAGACGGATGCAGCCTGAGGAACGGGAGCGGCCAATGGTTTCGGGATCGGAAGTTCCGTGCATGCCGATTCCTGCGCGAGTCGTTCCGCACCAGATAATACCCACGGGTGAGTTTGGGCCAGGTGGAATCATGAGGGCATTTTCAGAGCGTTTTCCGGTATCGAGGAGTTGTTGATCATAGCGCCACCATGGCAGTGCAACCATGGTCTGGAGTTTCCATGAACCGAAACGGATGAATTGCGGTTTTCCTGGAGTGATGGGAAATGATGCGAGAAGAGCAGTATTGGCACTTGGTGTGATTGGCGCGTTGGGATCGGTGATGATGGTCGGTCTCGGTGCGGCCGCAAAAATGCGAACTTGGTTCATCTTCGTATCGATGACGACATATCGCTCCGAGAGATCTTCGAGTTCTTTCCATGCGCGATCCGTCAGCTCCTCGACAAGAAAGGGGGTGACGTTTGGAACAGTGATACTGGCTTTCGCTTTCAAACCGTAAATATTTTGCCCTGGGTTTAAGGCGATCAGAGTTGGGATATCGGTATGGTAGCGCTCCGACATGAATTCGGCGACAGAGCGGTAGGCCATCCTTTTGGATTTTGCTTGTTTGTGGCGTTTGGTCGAAAGCTCAGGATTAACCCATTCGGTGACAATTTCAGGAACTAAAGCGAGGGCGTAGGGGTTGGGGATGGCTTTGCAAGCAACTGTGGTTACCTCGATCCAATCATCTAACGAATGTCCATTAACCTCATTCCATGATTTGACGGCGAGCTCGGAAAATAGGCCGATTTTACCATCGATCACTCCCGGTCCAAAGTTTGATTGATCGAGAAATATCTGCAGGCGGGTTGCGTCATCACCCGTGGGTTTTTGGTTGCTTAGTAAAGCTTTAGTAGCAGTTACAGGAGGTGTGGGCTTTGGGCTGGGAGTGACAGGAATGGGTGGAA
>JBILMI010000193.1:0-3807 GCA_044375585.1 Luteolibacter sp. | reverse complement strand
TTCCTGATTTCCTGTCTTCCTTATTCTGATATCTTTCTTGAGTGAAGAGGGCTATTTTTTAGCAAACTAGGCTACCGCTCTAACGATTTAGAAAACTTACCTTGGTTTTACGGGTTTGGTCTGTGGCTTGATTTGGCCTGCTTTGCCAAGAGGGAAACGGAGGGCTAAGCTTTTATCGTAAACGCTGTTGCCTTTAGGTGAGATTTCTTGAGCATGATAAATGATGATACCAAGTTCGCCTTTATCGAATTTGCCCACTGCGAAGTTAAGCTTAGTTAGTCCTAGGAGACTCTTTTCTTGAAAGCGCCATTCTTTTGCGGACCAAGCTCCAAGAATATGACTCTCGTCAGTTTTGATGTCATCCAAACGCTCGAGAGTTCCACCCGGAGAGAGGAAGTTATCTTTAATTGGATCGTAGCGCAGTGTTGAGATCACGCCTGCACTGCCGGTGGCAGTCAGAGTCCATGTATTACCATACGTTTTACGTAGAACGAGGATGACTTCTTCAGTGGACTTGAACTCACGTTTCGCCCACAATGCGATGTATTCAGCATACTCATCTTTGTTGAGGCCAAGGTTTTCATGATAAGGAAGTGGAACTCCCGGTTTAGCGGCGGATGAATATTCCTTAAACCATTTTGGATCCTTGCGAGCCGCGTTTTCGACTTTGGTCATGAATTTATCGATTTCCGGAGGTGGTATGACGATGCCGATATTTGCTTTAACGGGCACGTCCTCTTCAAATAGAGATTTAAAGATTTCGGGGACTTCAGCAGAAACAGAAGCGGTGAAAAGGAGCAGTAGATAAAAAAGTTTCATAAACCTGAGTTAGTCTGTGCCTAGGTCAAAAAGAACTCAAGCGGTAATCCAAGAGGTCCATAAATGAAAATTTTACGCTTCGATTGAAAAAGGGGTTGCGTAAAATACGACTTTGACACTAGTTTCGCCGCCCGCAGGACATCCTCGGAACGCGCGGTTAGCTCAGCGGTAGAGCACCTCCCTGACACGGAGGGGGTCACTGGTTCGAACCCAGTATCGCGCACCATTCGTCGTGCTTCGCTTGCCAATGGTCTAGAACCTTTAAAAGCATCGCTACCCAGTTTCTCTAAAACGTGTTTGTCCAAATGCGTATAGTCTAGAACCTGATGATGAAAATTTTTTTAGGTTCATAGCGAAAAGCCATCTAAATTTTTCGCGTTTGCTTCATGCTCATTTAGGAAATATTAATACGCTTAGCCTACAGAGATGAGCGTAACTATACCCGATATCAAAGAACTAGCAGCATTGTTGCGTTTATTGGACGACGAGACACCAGAGGTGCGGTCTGTGGTGATTGATAAGCTAAGTCATGTGGGAGGTGATCTCAGTGAAATTCTTCCCGATGTGGCGGCGAAATTGAACACAAAGGAATTGGATATTTTGGAGAATATTCTCCGGACGGTGCGGCGTAAGACGCTTAGGGAAGAATGGTTAACTCCACGGTTTGGTTCCGCAGCACTTGAAAATGAT
Source organism: Luteolibacter sp. (assembly GCA_044375585.1). Taxonomy (GTDB): domain Bacteria; phylum Verrucomicrobiota; class Verrucomicrobiia; order Verrucomicrobiales; family Akkermansiaceae; genus Luteolibacter. Next base: position 2,298 of record JBILMI010000193.1, on the reverse strand, counting down.
TGGGAGCTATTCGAAAGCCAGCTCCGTTTGTTGTCGGATTTTTTACATGATGGAATTTCGCTGCGTCAGCCTCTTTCCGATGCCCTAGATTTGTTGGCCGAGGAATTTCAGTCCATGTATCCCGAGGCTGCGACGGAAAATGATTTGCGAATTTTTCTTTTTGAGGAGAGGAGATTCAAAGGGAACCTAAAGCACTATTATGATCCGCGAAATGGTGATCTCGCTTGGTGTATTTCATCAGGCCAATCCAATCCCATAGGTTTGGGAGTGATCTACATGCTTCTCGGACAACGTCTCAATATGGACATTCAGGGAATTTCCTTTCCGGGTCATTTCCTTTGCCGGATTTTTGAAGATGGGGAGGCGATTGTGGTGGATTGTTTTGATGGTGGTAAAATGCACGCCCAACATGTTTTGATCGATCCTACAAATGAGCTCACTTCGGAACAACGTTTGCATCTTCAGGACGCAGCGGATTTGGGGACGATTCTCATGAGAATCATCAATAATTTGATCGATGTCTTTCGCCGCGCGAACCGCGAAGAGGATATGGAATTGTTGATGGAAATGCGCGATTCCATGACGAAGTAGAAATAGCTTTCAGCAGTTTAGCAGGTTATATTTTTTGAACAAAAAGTAACAAAGGAAACGAAGGAGCTACGCGCTTAGCTTTCGATATGTATTTTACGCCGCTGATACTTTTTCAGTTAAATGACATGAAGTCTTACCCAGTGGCAGCGGATTGTATCCGCCCAGCCTATCATTCAGCGCACTCGCATTCAGGTCTACTTTCATCATCGCACACAACCATTTAGAAATATAATCGGGTCTGAAGCTGGGTCAGGTTTTATCCCAGAATCCGCAGTTTGGACTGGGGATTCCCGAGGTTATCGGGAAGATTTTTACAATCTTTGTCGTGGCCGTGACAAAGATTGTAAATGTGTTTTTTTTGGGGTATGAGGAAATGCATGGAAAATATTGATGTTCTTGGACAAACTGGCTTTTAATTTTGACCTCTGGTGCAGCTATCCTTAATGAGGTGGTGGTCATGAAGTGTCCTCGATGTGTGCAACAAATCCATAGAGCTGCAGCGGCATGCCCTCATTGTGGATTTTCATTGTTGGATGCGGATCAATTGTTCGGGAATGAAGAAATTAAACTGCGGAGTTTGACCGATTCGACTGGAATTTTTCGACGTCATGAGCGTGATATTTTGGAAGCCGAGATGGAGCGTATTACGCATCGGTTTCCCCAAATCTTCATTGCAATCTACACGGGTAATCTCGGTGAATCGGGTCATATCCGGCAGTTTGGATTTTGGTTATTGAATCGTGGAGTGTTTGAGGATGTGCCAATCGACAAGCCGAATAAAAACGGCATATTGATTGTCATCGATCCTGACTCAAAAGCGGCAGGAATGACCTATGGGTATTTATTGGATCCGTATCTACAGGAGAAAGATAGTTTCGACTGCTTGTCTCGAGCTCATGCATATTTTTTAGAAGGTCGTTATGCAGAGGGTGCGCTACGTAGCCTTCGTGCTTTAGAAAAATTACTTAAGAAGCGCTGCCGGCAAGCTCGGCGTGATCCGGAGAAATACGAACGTATGTATGGGAATTCTTTGGGATTACCCGATGTTGTAAAAAAGCTCCGTGAGGGTCATTCGAAACCATCTCCAGTGCCGCAGGATATTGAACAGGAGGTGAAGCGATGAAGTATTCCTTATTTGTTTTGCTGTTAGGAATGAGTGTGTCTTTTGCTTTGCCGGAGGTTGGAGAGGATCAGGAGTCCAACGCACCTAAGATTATTTTAGGAGAAGATGAGATATCACGCTTCAAAGAAATCGAACCCGCTTTGATTGAGAAGTATTTTTCAAAAAAACCGGTTCAATATCTACTAGATCCGCAACGATTCCTTTCTTCTGAGGAGGGTAAGTCGATTGAAACTTTTCTCAATAATCACGCTGCCGATTCAACGATTGATCTGTATCTTTTTATTTTTGGTGAAGATCAGAAACTCCCGGCTGAAAGTGAAAATAAGGATTTCATGCAGCGTCATTTCTCTAAAGGCAAACCTGCGGTCGTTCTTTACTACTATTTTGGAAATCCTACGCGATCGGATATAGATATATGTCCGGTTATCGCAAAAGTTGTATCTCCTTCAGAACGAGATAGATCCTTGCAGGGTTCGTTGATCCGTGCCACGCGTGAAAATGGATTTTATGAACAGTTGGAAGAGTTTGTGATGCAGTTTTCAGTTCATACTTATTGGATGGAACGCATGCTGGATGAATCTTCC
>JBILMI010000192.1:0-3809 GCA_044375585.1 Luteolibacter sp. | reverse complement strand
CGCTTTTTGAAAGCTACCCGCTATCCTCTTCTGCGCTGCTTCAGCTTTGGAGTCGTATAGATTTTTTGTATTCGCGACATAGAAGTTCACAGCCTCCTGTGAATCCATGAAAAGCTTTTCGGGTAACATTCTCGCTTTATCGTCATCTCCTTTTCGCGAGCGATGCGAAGCATGCGCTCAATCAAACGCATCACTCTTCATTTATTGCATTCTTCTACGATGAAAAACTTCTACCTCCTCACTTTCAAAAACTTATGACTCATCTATGATTTCATTTAGTGGATGAGAGAATCGATAGGGGTAGCTCATTCATTATCTGCGTTCATCTGTCGAAGAGAATACATTGTTGTGTTTGTCCATATTCGCTTCGCGTGGCTGCCTCGGCACCGACATATCGGAATTTAGGGTGCAGCCCTGCCAATCTAACCTCTCACCCACAAAAAAAGCTCTCCAGCGTTACCACTGGAGAGCTTAAATGAATTTCAGTGAAGCAGGGCTTACTCAGCAGATGCTTCAACTATTTTGGCTGCTTTCTTAGCTGCTTTCTTTGCAGGCTTTTTCTCAGCGGCTGGTGCTGGGGTTGTCTCCTCAGCAGCTACTTCGACAACGTCATCTGCACCAAGTTCTGCTTGGTCAACCCACTCGATGATCGCCATAGGGGCGGCATCGGACATGCGTTGGCCGAGTTTGGTGATGCGGCAGTATCCGCCTGGGCGGGTAGCTGCTGCTGGTGCGATCTCTGCGAACAGTTTGCTCACTGCTTCCTTCTGACGAAGGAAAGCGATGGCAAGACGGCGGGAGTGCAGGTCGTTGCGTTTGGCTTGTGTGACCAACTTTTCAGCAACCGGGCGCAGGGCCTTGGCTTTGCCGAAAGTGGTTTTGATGCGGCCATGCTCAATCAAGCTGCATGCCAAGTTGGCGAGCAGTGATTTGCGGTGGGCGGTATTGCGTTTAAGCTTAGTAGTATTGCGGCGATGTCTCATCGGTGGCTTCCGTTAGTGATTAGAAATAAAGGGTGGAATTAGTCGTCAAGGTTTTGAGCGATAAGATCAGCAAGTCCAACTTGTGTCTCGTCTTCTGCGCCGAGGCGTGGTCCGCGTGAAGCGATTGCACCGCCAGCAAGCAGAGAAGGTTCGAATGACATGCCAAGGCCGAGGCCGAGCTCGACGAGCTTGTCCTTGATCTCATTAAGGGATTTCTTACCGAAGTTGCGGTATTTGAGCATTTCAGCTTCTGATTTCATCGCAAGTTGACCAACGGAAGTGATGTTCGCGTTGTTCAAGCAGTTCGCCGCACGGACGGAAAGCTCGATCTCGTTGACCGACATGTTGAGAAGTTTTTTGAGTGCTGCGTTTTCTTCGCTGGACTCTGCTGGTGCTTCTTCGAAGTCGACTGCGTTTTCGTCGTAGTTAACGAAGACGTCGAGGTGGTGACGAAGAATTGCCGATGCTTGAAGCAACGCGTCTTGAGGAGTGATGCGGCCATCAGTCCAGACATCAAGAGTGAGTTTGTCGTAGTCAGTGATTTGACCAACCCGTGTGGTGTCTACGCTGTATTTAACGCGAGTCACTGGGGAGAAGATCGAATCGATCGCGATCACGCCAATGGGCTGATCCTTGCGCTTGTTTTCGTCGCCAGTGGAGAAACCACGGCCAACGCGAACTTCGAATTCGCAATCGAACTTCACTTTTTTATCCAAGGTGCAGATGATCTGATCCTTATTCACGACGGAGTAGATATGATCTTCGATAATATCACCTGCAGTGATAACACCTTCTTTTTCAACTTTGATCGAAAGGATACGTGGCTCTTTTTCGCCGTGGCTGAATTTAACCTTCTTGAGGTTAAGAACGATATCGGTGACATCTTCGACCACGCCTGGAAGGCTGGAAAATTCATGTTGAACGCCGGCAATTTTCACCGAAGTGATGGATGCACCTTCAAGTGATGAGAGCAGCACGCGGCGCAGTGAGTTGCCTACGGTGTGACCGTAGCCACGTTCAAAAGGTTCTGCGATAAACTGTGCGTAAATATCGGAGGCTGTATCCTCGTTGCGCACGAGACGATTAGGAAGCTCGAAACGAGCTAGTGTGGTAGTTGACATATATTGTTGTGGTTGCCGGGTTACCCTCACGCGAGATTGGTGCATTCACACCAAGAGGACCAACGGCGGTTTATTTTAATTCACTCGCGGAGCGCGAAGAAAATGCTTTGTGGGCTCACTTGCAATGCTTTTTCTCTAAAAAATCAGAAAAATGACTAATTTTTAAATTAAACCTTTAAAAATAGTCGGATTTACATAAAGAATTCGAAATCTCTCATCAACCTAACAACCCATACATGAACTCAAAGAAAAACCTAACTCGATTTACCTACGAAACCGCAGCATTTGAAGGCTGGCGTTTATGCATCAGCCGCACCGGATCAAGCTTCACCAAATATTTCTCTGATAAGAAATTCGGTGGTATGAAGAAGTCCCTCAGTGCTGCTCAAGCCGCTTTGACTGAAATTAAAACGATTCTCGATTCCTCGAAGAAGATCGACGGCAAGTTGTCACAGACCACAGTTCGTAAAGTCGAAGCTCTTCTAAAAAAGCTGTAACTGAGATTTGAGGCGGATTTCGATTCCGTTAGCTGATTTTCATGCTTCATTCGGAAATGCCTCCTGTCATCCACTGGTTTCGCCGCGATCTTAGGATCGCTGATAACACGGCTCTTTATTACGCCTCAATAGCAGGTGGAGTCGTGCCTGTATACATACTCAGTGATTGGAGCAAAGCTCATGCCTGGACAGGATCAAACCGACAGCAATTTCTCTGTGGTTGCGTGGAGTCGCTGGCAAAAAACCTCGAAACCTTAGACTCTAGACTGATCATTCGTAAGGGTGCTGCGATATCCGAGTTAAAAAAACTCATCGCCGAAACGGGAGCCACGGCAGTCTATTTCAATCGCGACCCCGATCCCTTCGGCAAGAAAACCGAACAAGAGCTCAGCCATCTATGTGCTGATCTAGGAATCAACTGCTGTGGGTATGATGATGTTGCCTTGCACAATCCCACGGAAATTCTCACTCAAACGGGAAATCCTTACAAAGTTTACACCCCTTACGCGAACAACTGGCTCTCACGCCCAAAGCCATCTCCCCTCCCCAAGCCGGGATCTCTAAACACCCCACAAGGTATCTCTTCTCTGGAATTGCCCAAACTCTCGCACTGGGGACTTCCCGAATCCAACGCCGACCTTCCAGAACCCGGTGAGCGCGCAGCTCGCGAGCGCATGCGCAACGCCGTATCCAAAATCATCGGATACTATGCCGATAAACGTGACATCCCATCGCTCGAGGCAACATCCCGCCTTTCACAAGACCTTCGCTTCGGGCTGATCTCAATCCGCACACTTTACGCAAAAGTTGCTTCCTCCCTAGCCACTGCCAATGGCCGATCCAAAACCTCGATCCAGATTTACATCAAGGAACTCGCTTGGCGCGAATTCTACTTCGCTATCCTGCATCACTTCCCTCACGTCCTCGATCATGAGTTCAATCCAGATTGGAAAGGACTTCCTTGGGATGAGCCCGGTGAGAACTTTGAGAAATGGAAGACCGGCAATACAGGTTTTCCCATCGTTGATGCCGGAATGCGCCAACTTCTGCAGACCGGCTTCATGCATAATCGCGTCCGTATGATCACCGCGATGTTTCTTACTAAAGACCTCCATATCGATTGGAAACTCGGGGAATCCCATTTCATGCAACATCTCACGGATGGCGAGATTGCTTCCAACAACGGTGGCTGGCAGTGGTCAGCTGGC
>JBILMI010000045.1:0-14447 GCA_044375585.1 Luteolibacter sp. | reverse complement strand
CGTGATAACCGTGTGCGAGCTCATGAAGAATCACCGCTGGCTGCTTGAGCATGTAACTCTTGGAATACAGCGCGCTAGCGACAGGGATATGAACTTTCTTCACTAAATCTGGATGATAACCTTTTTTCACCAGCCAATCTTTACCCGGATGATACTGCATAGAACCCAACTCAGGGTGCTTGTGCTCAATCCAGATACCGATTTTTTGTAGATCCGCGAGTTGCTTTTCAGGCATCAGGATGATGATGCGCTGAAGGTGGTTCGCTAACATTTTCAAAGCCAGCTCGCCATCCTCCGCGTGTTCGCCTTCGAGCAACTTCGGATCAATGGAAACCGTCCAACCCTCGATATTTCTAACAACCGGCTCAAACCAACCGATTTGTTTCGTTTCCGCAGATGCAGTGAGGGCTAGGAATAGGAACAGGAAGATGAATTTCATGATGGCAGGATGTGTTCGAAATCAGTCGATGGTGAAGATGGAGAAATGAACGCCGCAAATATCATAATTTTAAAAAATGCTGAAGGTTTGTAGACAGTTTGGAAAGGAGCGCAGGGATCTAACAGGGAAGCATTCACGCTCACCAAGTTGGAAGGAAGGTTCCGGCAGAGGACTCGAAGCGGAAATCCTCACCCGCTTTGTGGCGGATAACGATTTTGTGAATCCCGGGTTCGAGGCGGACTTTGTTATCCTTCAGCGGCTGGCCGTCCACCCAAACACCCAGCGGGGGCTGAGAAAACTTCAGTGAAACATCGGTGGCTGCGGAAATTTCAAGGCGTGTTCCTGTTAGAATTTCTTTGGCAGCTCCGGCCAACGTGGCGACATCGCCAGCCAACAAGGTGCCGTTGACCGTGCCGTTGATCAGGATCCACGGCAGGGCGGGATCACCCTTGGCTGCTGTTTCTGGCATCGTGTTTGCAAGCGGCATGATGGCCCAAACCCGCGGTGCGCGGCTCTTGGTAGCATCGAAATCTCCCTGCTTGCCGAGTTGGGAAAGGAACTTGAAAAGATCGAGCTGTTCTTGCTCTTTCAATCCCGCGATCAGGTTTGCGGGCATCAAGCTGCCGGAATCCGTACGCTTCAGGATTGCGGAATCCTCCAGCGTAATTTCCTGCCCCGCAGCATCGCTCAGCACCACGCTGCCGCCGCTACTGCGCAATAACCGACCCATCAACGTGCGGCCATCCTTGGTCGTGATGACTACCGAGTTATAACCCTCTTTGACCTTCACCGCAGGCAAAAGAATCGACTCCACGATGTAGTCGAGTGGCGCGCTCGCTCCGATTGAAGTCATGTCGGGGCCGACTTTGCCGCCGGCACCACCGATCGCGTGACAAGCCATGCAAGCGAGGGCAGGTTGGCGATAAATGGCTTCCCCGCGGACCGCATCGCCTTTTTCCGCAGCCAGCTTGGCGAGGCTGAGGATGGATTCCGCGGTCGGACCGCTCACGGCCGTATCCCCGGCCTGCTGACGCAACACGCCCAGCAACTCGGCATGCTCGTCAATATCCGGCACGGCAGGTAAATTCAGAGCAGCGACTTTCGGATCGAGTGCCTGTTCGCGAAACGACTTGGCCAGTTCGCCAGACAATCCGCTGAGTGAGAGTGCTTTCTGCCAGAACGCGCGAGCTTGCGTAAGATCATCGAGACCGGGAAGCAGTGCGCGGATGGCGCCAATTGCTGCGGCGCGGTGATGGCGCACTAGCGCCAAGGCAGCCCCGCGCTTTACCGCCGCCGGCGCATCTGAACCCGATACAGCTAACAAAGCATCACGCGCCGCGTCATTGGCGAAATGCGAAAGCGCATCCGTCGCCGCCAGACGCAAGGTCGCGGCTCGGGTAGAATCCGAAGCGATCGCCTTGATCGGTTCTAACAAACCTTCCGTCCGCAACGCACCCGCCAAACGCAAGGCGGCGGCGGCAGTTTCCGGTGCAGGAGAATTGAACCATCCCAATAACTTCATCGCATCGCCCTCTGGCGTGACTTGCCGCTGGCTGACCAACCCTTCCAATCCACGCATAACAGCCGCCGCCGCGGGAGCATCAAACCCTCCATCTAACAGCTGAACGAATATCGCTCCGAGCATATTCGGATCTGCCGTCTTCACGGCTAGCCCGAACCACGGACCCGAGCCGTCGCTAGGCATGGGCTTTGGCATCAGCTTCCAGATTCCTTTGAGTCCCTTCTCCGCAGGCAAGTTAATCAAAGAGAAATTCAACGCTCCTTCGCGGCCGGCTAGCTGCAGCTGCCCATCTAACAAAGCTTTCAACCACACATCGCCTTGAGAACGCGCGCTCAACCACAACGCGTAATCGAGAAAGCGATCCATCGGCTGGCTGAGCACCTGAAATGCCAGGTCCATCGGCTCGGCACCGGGCATTTTTGCGAGCGCTCGCACCGCCTCGAGCCGGACCCGCGGATGAAGATCTTTGGTCGCCTTGCCCAGCCATCCCAGCGCCTGAGGGCCTGGGAGACGGCTCAACTGATCTCCTAACAGCCTTACTCCAGCTGCCCGAATCCGCCCGTCCTCGTCGCTCAACACCTGGCCTAACAACCCGCGTTCCGATCCATCCGTCGGCATGTCGAGTCCTTCGCGCAACCACAGCGCTGCCAAGCGCGTGCGACCATCCTTGGCTTTTGAACTCCAAGCCTCGATCGAAGCTTCGAATGTCGCGCTCATCTTGCGCTCGACGAGAACCGCCATGGCTGCTTCGCGCTCGTAGCGATGATCGCTGGTTAATTTTGCCAATAAATCATCATCCTTCGCCGCCCCCAGATTGCCCGGCAATGCGCTGGCAGGCACGCCTTTTTTCGTCACCCGCCAAATGCGGCCATGCTCACGGTCGCGGCGCGGATCGCGGAAATCGACCTCACCGTGGTTGATGATAGGATTCGACCAATCCGCAATATACAACGCGCCGTCCGGACCGATTTTCACATCGATAGGTCGGAAATTCACATCTTTGGTTCGCAATAAATCTCCGGACACCTGCGCGCCATAGCCCGAGCCCTGCTCACTAACAGAAAAGCGAACGACGCGGTGTGCGCGGAAGTCACAGGTAATCATCGACCCCTGCCAATCGGCTGGAAATTGCGGTGATTCAACGATCTCCAACCCACAAAACTTCGGATATGATCCCGGGCTGATTCCGCCGAGAATTTTCTCCGCCTTCGCGTAGGTGTTATACATCGCACCCGGGACACCCCAGTTGATTCCGCTGCTGCCTGCACCGTCCGTGATGAAAGACTGGCCATACTTATCAAACTGATGACCCCATGAATTGCAGAATCCGTAGAAAACCGTCTCGATTTTCTCCGACTTCGGATCGAAGCGCATTAGACCGCCGCTCCGCAAGCGCAGCAAACCGTTGGGAGTCTCCGTGTCGGTGCGGGTGTAAACGCTCTGATTCATCCAGAGTCTTCCATCCGGACCACGGCGCAGGGTGTGAATGTTGTGGTGAGTGTCCTCAGTCCCGAAGCCGCTTAGCACGCGCCGCATGGTGTCGGCTACGCCATCGCCGTTGGTATCTTTGAAATGCAGCAGATCCGTGCTCTGCCCGACGTAGCAGCCACCGTCTCCCGGCAGAACCGCCGTCGGCATCATCATGCCTGAGGCAAATACCTTCGCTGCGTCCGCTTTTCCATCTTGGTTCGTATCTTCGAGAATCACGATCTTGTCGTTAGGCGTCTGGCCAAGCTCGACCTGCGGATAAGTCTCCGAGCTAGCGACCCAAAGCCTTCCACGCTCGTCGAAGTTCATCTGAGTCGGTTTGTGGAGCATTGGGTTTTCCGCCCACAGCGTCACCTCGTAGCCATCGGCCACGGTGAATTCGGGATATGGCTGCTTAGTCTTCGCCGCCGCCTCTGATTCGTTGCGGATGGGTGGTGCAGGGACGATCACATTTTTGGAAAGGTCACGCATTTGCGCGATCCGTCCATCCTCTTCAACGACCAGTTTATCAAACGACAAAACTTCTCCAGCGTTGCGACCTTGCTCACCTTTACGGAAACCAAAAATGTAGGCCATGTTGGCGGGTCGCGAGCGATGGAAAAACCACTCGTTCTTACGTAGGATTGCCTTGCGCAGGGCTTCGGCTTGCTGACCTTGGTCCCACTCGGCCGCCTTCCAGCCGAGTTCTTTTTCTAACAAACGCGCCGCCATCTTGTAACCCACCGGAGTCAAATGGATCCCATTTTCCGAGAATGTCTGCGCATCTTTAACAGGAAAATCCAGCGGGACGAAAGTATGTCCGCGCTGCTGCGCCACATCACGCAACACCCCATTGATCGCCTCCAACGAAGCACGATGCGCTTTGACCGATTCCTCCATTTCTCCCGGACGCAGGAAACGTGGCGGCGCACCCAAAACCAACACCCTTACCCCGCCTTCCAGCTTCGCCACGCTATCGAGCAAGCGCTCGAAATCGCGCTTGAACTCTTCAGGAGTCTGTCCGCCCGGCAAAGAAGCCGCCATTCCGTAACCGGTGATCAAAACATTTGGCTTATAGGTCGACAACTGCACCTTGAGTTGCTTCCACCCCTCATCTGCTGGCTCAAGGCCGGCTTGCAACGGACTTAAGCCACTGCGCGATGCCCCGGCCGGTGTATCGGCACTCCAACCAAGATTGCGAAACGTTACCGTGCGGTCAGGAAAGGCAGTGGTAGCAGCAAGCTCAATCCAGCCTTCATATTGTTCGCGCTCAATGAACGCATCGCCCAGCAAGGCGACGCGGTCACCCTCAAGGAATTCAAAACGGGAATCCGCTGATACGGAAACCTGAACTGCGAGGAAGGCTGCTAAAAAATAGAATCGAATCATAATATGGACGTAAGTTTGAGTGGGGCTTTCGAATTAAAAACCCTATTGCCGTAATATATACAATGTGAAAATGGCCATCCTTTCGCCAAAGAACGCCGCAGATACGTAGCGGAGATCTTCGATCGCCGGTATATGAAGTCGAGGCTGTTCAAACTCTTTGATGCGAAGGGTTGTCGGAGAAAGCTGTTCATGAAACGGATTCTTTTAATCGAGTGTGAAGATGGAATTGTTGATCTCACGTTCCATGGCTTCGCCGCTAGCGCTGCGTAGTTTCATCTTGATCGACATTCCCCATGTTGGAGCTAGCTCGGGAATTTCCAAAGTGACAGATTTACCGTCTTTAGAAACTTCAGCTTTGACGACATTCCATACGCGCTCGTTCTTATGTTTAGATCCGTAATTCTTGGTGCGCTCTAAATCCCATGCTCGGACTTCCCATGCGGAAACAGCGGCCGCAGAAATTGGATCCAGCGCATCACTGAAGCCGATGCTAACTTTGCCTTTGATCGTGCTGAGGGAAACCGGCTGGTAGGCGGGTTGGCCGGTGTAGCGAATCCGATAGAACCCGCCCGGTTGCTGGCGATTTCCGGCCCATGCAAACATGCCACAACCGTAAAGCTGGCCATCCATTGGACTGAAGCGACCACGCATGAGGCCGGTCGGTAACGCTTTCAAGCCCAGCGGGCTCATGCCGCCTTGCACTTCTTCGCCTTGGGGTTCGAATGGCACGGTGTAAATTTTGCCCTCACCGTAGGAGAGGTTGAGAAGTGATCCGCGCAGGGTTTTCCATGCGGAATTTTCCGGCACCCAGAGCAGCTCGGCGGGAGAGCGATCGAAGCTGTTCGTGATCCAGCAGAGCGGTTGCTTCATCGCTGCATCCGATTCATTGGTTCCTTCATGAAAGCTCCACATGTTTCCATAGAAAACATTGTCGCCTTTCGGTTTCACCCAGTTGATGCGGTTTTTCGGCGTCCAGTTGCCTTCTTGATCGGTGACCATGAAACTTCCATCCGGATTCAAGCACACACCGTTCGCAGCGCGGAAACCGTTTGCGAGGATCTCGGTTTTCAAACCATCTTTACTGACTTTCAGCAAGGTGCCGTGATGCGGAACAAGACCGGGTTTTCCGTGGCGCGCGGATTTCGCGTAGTAAAGATTTCCCTCCGCATCCGCCTGCAAGCCCATCGCAAACTCATGGAAATGCTCAGTGACTTGGTGATCGCTGTTGAAACTTTCGATGACATCCGTCTCGCGATCGCCATTCGTATCACGCAGCAACGCGATCATGTTCCGGCAACTCACATAAATGTTTCCGTTGAGAATTTTCAGGCCGAGCGGTTGGAATAGCCCCGTGCAAATCAACTGCCATTTCAGTTCGCCTTGGCTTTGATCAATGCCATCGACAATCCAGACCTCGCCATTCCAAGTGCAGATCGCCGCGCTTTTTTCGCCTTCGAAAAAATCAAAACCCGAGGTGCGCATCCATGAATTCCATGGATTGTCTTTGGGTTCCGGAGTCTCAAACGTATCAACCGCCCATGCGCCTTCAGGTGGACTGGATTTGATCTGCGTGGTGAGGATTTTTTCGAAACGTTTTGATTGATGAATGCTACGTGGTGGCAGGATGGGGAGCACAAACACCTCCGCTTTGCCTGCTTGATAGCGTATCCCAAAACTAAACGGCTTCTCGTTTGCGGGTAAAACATGCACCTGCTTGTCATCCAGGCGTAGTTTCAATTCTTTACTACTAGGTCCGCAGTAGAACCAGCGTTCGAAAATATTTTCACCAGCAAGTTTCGGGGTTTCTTTAATTTCGCAATCGCCGACGGTGTAGCTGATGACAGGTTCACCAGCGTAGAACTGCATGCTTTTAAAATGCACCCAACTGCGGGGCAGCGGGCCGTAGGGAAGATTGTCGCGACCGAGGATGCGTAGGTCTTTGAAATCGCCGGTTTCCGGATTCGCCCATGCTGGCTCGTTGGGGAAGGTGAATTGTTTTTCACCGACGATGCTCGTATGCGTTCCATGCGAGCCATCGAAGCCGATGCCTTTCCAATCGATGAAATCTTTCCCCGTCCAGATCGCCGCGACGCGCATCGTGTCGTGTTCGTAAAGCATCCAAGCATTGCCTTTGGAAACCCCGCCGAGGCCTGGATCCAAGCGCAAGGTCAGACCTTTTTGCGCGATATTTCCTTGCTCGACTTGCAGAGTCCAGAACAGGGCGTTGCCGTAATCCTGGAGAAGGTATTGCGGTTGTTTTTCTTGGGGCGCTTGCTCTTGAAGCTGACTCATCCCGCGTGGCAAGGAGGCGAGGTATGCATCATCGACCGCGGTGAAAATCTTGTCGTTCTTGCCCTTGATGAACTCCTCGCGGAGGTAATGGATCACATCGTATTTCTGTGAAGTCGTGTATTGTGGCATCGCCATCATTTGGCCGTAACCTTTTTCCAAAGTCTGAAACATGCGGAATGGATCGGCACCGTTTTTCAAATCTCCGAGGTGAAAACGCGGGGCGGTTGGAAGTGAACCCGGTTGATCCAGCGTGCCGTGACAGGTTACGCACAACTGGGCGTAAATCGTTTTTCCTCTCTCCAAACTTTTCTTGTCCCATGCTTTAACCAGCGCTTCGTGATCGGAAAGCGCGAGCGGCTGCACCACCGCACGATGCATTTCAAACTCGCCTAGAATTTCAAGCTGCATGCGAATCGGGTATCCAGAAATCTCGCCGGCTTTCGCATCAGGAGCTTTCGCTTCCGGTATCCAGTTGAACTCGGGAGTGTTGACCGCCATCGCGTTGCCCTTCGATAACTGGCCAATCTCCTCCGCATTCAGCGTGCGACCCCAAAATCTAACACCTGAAATTTTCCCTTTGAAATGATCCGTGAGATTGGCCGATGCCATGCCGATGTTGAAAACTGGATTCTGGGGATCTTGGGTTGTGAACTTTTCACGCGTTCCCTCAAGCTGGCCATTGAGATACAAATTGATTTTACCCGACTCCGATGTGACCACTGCAACATATTTGGTGCCAGTTTTTAAAACCGTTTTGCCTTCGATCTTTCCGATTTCCGCGATCTCGTAGATCAGTTTGTTTTCCTTAACGTATAAGGCTTTGGAATCGGTCGCCCATTCTCCCTGAGGTCGAGTTTTGGCAAACAGCCCACCGCCTTTTATATCCGGAGTAAATTCCACCATCGTGGTGAAATCTCTGTCCAACCTGATCAGCTCGGTGGATGTTGTGGCGTCAACGACCATCGAGGTTTCACCCATTTCGCTGTTAGGAATGTCGCGGCCTTTTTCGACCACTAAGCCATCGACCCAAACGCGGAAACGGGCAGGCAAGCTTCCAAAATGCTCATAGGCAACTTCAATTTTACGATTTTTCCCGGCTGGCAGTTCGACTTCCGTGCCTTTGCGCAAAATCAAATACGCCGCCTGCTTCGCATCGTATTCCGCGATGAAACGGAAGTTCGCGTGTTCCTTATCTGCATCCATCGTCTGCTCGATTTTTCCTTCTTTGAAAATCGGGGTGAACGTCTTGGCGAGCTCAACCGAGTTTGGGGCCACGTCTTGGGCGTAGCTTGTTAGAATCCCAAACCCGAGCAGTGCAACGGTTCTGGCATGTGCAGTAAACGATGATTTCATGAATCGTGAGTTGAGCGGATGTTGGAATTACTTCGCTTTAGGAATCGCGTTGAGCGTGTAGAAACCTTCAAGCATTTTCCAAACCGGCAGATCACCAAAGAGTAGCGCAGCTTCATTGAAGTGAAGGTGATAAATTCGGCCTGTCCATTTGTCGCCAGTTCCGAATCCTTCCAGATCGATGAGTAAAGATTTGCGATCCGCCGAGAGCGTGATCGCAGCGATCTTCTCGTCGCGGATCTCGTGACACGGCGAACCGTATTCTGCGAGATTGGTGTAGAACCATGATTTCACCGCGAGCGCAGCTTTCAACTGATCGGGAGTGACTTTGGCATCGATGGGTTGGGTGAAATGGATGTCGTATCCGCTGGGGGTGGCGGTGATGTTTGAAATGTCCGCAGCAACGGTTTTCCCATCGTAGATCAGTTGTTGGAGGGCGGATGTATTTCCACCTGTAGCGGTCCAGCCACGACCGGTTTGACCTAACAACAGGCTGCCATCTGGAAGGAAAACCGGACGCATGATGCCGGATGCCAACCCTTTTCCGAAAGGAATGACGCAGCCTTGATCCTGGCCATCGACGACTTCGGTGACGACACGCATCAATTGTGAGAGCGTTTGATCACCGAC
The DNA here is from genome assembly GCA_044375585.1 of Luteolibacter sp. GTDB lineage: Bacteria > Verrucomicrobiota > Verrucomicrobiia > Verrucomicrobiales > Akkermansiaceae > Luteolibacter. The sequence continues at coordinate 5,358 of JBILMI010000045.1, read as the reverse complement.
AAACATCTGGCCTTGATATACACCAAATTTTCCACCTGTTAGATCCCACGCGAGATTACCAGGAGAGTTCGCTAACATTCCGTGTGGCAACCAGACAGCGCCTTTGCGGAGCTTGTCTTTCCAGAGATCATGGTTCAGCTCCGGCGCATCCGGAATCATGCCGGGCAAGTCTACGAGTCCTGACATGTGGCCGTAAAACTTACCTTGTTCGAGCGGAACAATTTTTGAGGAGCCGACATATTCACCTTGGTTTTCTGCATACCAGATGCGGCCATCAGGAGCGACGCCTATGCCTGCTGGGCTGCGGAGTCCGAAGGCGAATGGTTCAAATTTCCCTTCTGGTGTCACGCGGCAAGCCCATCCACGATAGCCGCCCATGCTACCCATATATGCTCCTCCGGCACGCCATGAAACGCGAGCAAACTTATCATCATGCGAGAGGTTCAGAAGGAAATAATAATTCCCCGCCGCATCTCTAACAGGACCGTGGGTGTATTCGTGATAGTTTCCGTGGAACCCATAGTCATCGCAAACCGTTTCGAAACGATCTGCTAAGCCGTCACCGTTTTCATCACGCATCCGAGTGAGCTCAGGTTTTTGCGCAACGACGATGACGTCGCCTTTATCGTCTTCAATAAAAACGCCAAGTGCTTCGTAAGTTCCTTCTGCAAATAATGACCACTCGCCGTTGCGAATGCGCCAGACACCTGCCGCACGTGTTGCCAAAACGATGGTGCCGTCTTTGGCGACCGCGATACCCGTCGGTTCGAAGAGTTGCTCGCGACCTAACAGATCGAGAGGAGAAATCCAATCCTCCAAGCTGTAACCCGCAGGAAGTTCGGTGGCGGCTTTGCCTGGCTTTGGGGCTTGGGTCACGAGTTTCTGCGGTGCCCAGTTTTCTTTTTTGCTGATGGCTTCGCGGACCGCTGGCTGGACTTTAATCACTGCTGTGAGGGTGAACGGGCCTTTCGCACCTGCTGGGATCGACCACTTGCCGTTTTCTAACACACCACCAGTGACTTTCACTTCGCTCAGTTGGCTGGCTGCGATTTGGAAACTCTGCGCTTCTTTGGTTTCACCGGTGAGTGTGATAGCGAGCGCGCCTTTTTCATTCAGCGTGATGGTTTGCTCGAAAGTATTTTTACCAACACGGAAAAGGAAACTTGGATTGCTGGATCCCGTTGGCGAGCGATGACCTAAAAACTCCGCATCGAGCGCGGCAAGGCGATCCGCGAAATCGACCTTGTCCCAAAGATGTTTTTCGATCGCGACCTTGTCCTGCGCATCGGGCTCTTTGAATTCGAAATCGACAGGTTCGCCTTTGCTGGTCAGCGGTTGCATGAGTGCGATGCCTTCGAAATGGACTTTCGCGCCTTTGCCCATGTTAGGGAGATCGCTGCCGCGTGAGGTGCGTTCTTGCGTGAGATTCAAAAATCCTCCGGACCAGATCCGCCGCACAGAAAGCATGCGCGGGTCAAAGGTATAGTTCATGCCGTTTGGCTGGCCCACATGTAGCGCACGAGCACTGCTACCTCTGAGCGCGGCACGGAAAACACGTGTGCGATCCGTGACGATCTCTTCGTTCGGAATATCGATGATATTTTTTGGCTGTGCTGCAACTTTGCGTTTCACCATGACTTGTGTAGGGCCTTGATCTGCGCCTTCTGCAAGTGTGCGCAAGTAATGATGAACCGAATCCATATCCTCATCCGAAACCATTTCTTTCGTGTAGTTCGGCATGATGGCAAGATACGCCGTGTCTTTGGTCGGTCCGTTTTCTGCGATGGCTAATTCATCCCATGACTTGCGCAGGGATCTCTCAAAATACTCGCGATCCCCTTTCACGATCGTTTCCTTACCAGCTATCGTAACCTTGCGATCGCGTGGTGTGGTGAGAAAGAGGCCGAATAGGTTCGGGCCGGTTTTGTTAGAAGGATCATTCTTGGTAACCGTATGGCACTCGGAGCAACCCACCGTTTCAAATATTTTTTTTCCTGCGACTACAGCATCGATTTGGACTTCTGCCGCTCCCACCCAACCTACTGCAAGGACGGGCACTAACATCGATTTGGTAAATCTCATGATCATAAAAAGCTAAAAACTATTTCTTGGGTTCCTCTGGCTCTGCTGGTTTCTTCGGTTTCAGGCGCAAGATGACTTTGGTGTTGAGCGGCGGAAGATGCGTTGGATCGATCGCCCAAACTAGGCCCTCGTTGGCGTTTCCATGAACTCCTGGAAGCGCTAACAACTCATCGCCGAAGGTCGATATAGAGATCACGTTCCCGCTCTGATCCGCCACATAAACCGGATCTGCTTCACCGTCTTTAAAAACGTGAGAGCCCACAAACAGGAAGGTGTGAGTTGGAAATGCGCGATCTTCTTTTTTATTTTTTTTGTTTCCCTCATCAGGGGGAGCATCAAAATCTTCTGCGCCTCTGATTAGAAATTCTTTGATCGAATGCTCTACAAGTTCGCCATTGTCATTATTGAAAACCAGATAGACGTCGATTTCTTGGCCGCGTGGTTCGATGTCGACCCATCTTGGTCCCTCCTCAGTTTCCATTTCTTTACGCATGGCAGGGCTACCGGGTTGTGCTCCAACCAAGAGTAAAGCGGCATGGATGTTGGCGGCTTTAGGCTCGACCGCGACCAGAGATTCGTGCTCCTTGCTGTCTTTGGTGCATGCAAGCAACTCGAGTAGCCCCTCTGTAAGGCACACTTTCGCGTCCACATCGACATAGCCTTTTTTCACAAGAATTTTTAAGCCTGGCATGACCAATTCTTCTCGGTTTTGCGCGAGCTTAATCTGTTCCTTGGCTTTATTTTGAGCCTCTACATCGGGCTTTTCCTGATTCTTCGCTTCAGTCTTAGGAGATTCCTTTGCCGATTCTTCCGCATGGATCGATGAAATCACCGTGAGCCAAGCGATTACTAGAATGGCTGTTTTGAAAATGTAGGGTGGATGTTTCATGTTTCAGGATCTGTGCGAACACAGATACGGTTGATCGGTTGGAAATGTCGCAGCTTGCAGGGATTATTCAACGTGAGAAACTGCGGCAAGCTTGCGCATTTATGGTTTCAGTTTATCCCATTCATCCTTCAGAGTCGCATTCATTTGATACTCCATGATGATCTGCCATTTACCGTTTTCCTTTAAAAGCAGCGCTTCAAAAGCGATGTATTCTTGAACCGGTTCCGCGTCTTTTTTCTTTTGAGTATATAAAAATACCCCTGATTCATGGGCAGTCTGGGCATCGCCATAACGATGGGAGAAACGAAAATCCACTGATGCTTCGATGTCGCCAGCCTTCGTGTCATCAAACTCGGTTTTCCAACGATTCAATGCCTGCGCCAAGGGGTAGCTGACTTTTTTCGATCCTGAAACAAGGACTCCATTTGGGTGACAACCCGCTTTGTAAGCTAGGAAATCACCTTGTTTCACAGAGCGAGAAACCTCCGCCCAATAAGCATCGAGCTCCTCGAGGCGTGCTTTTTCTCCATCCTCCAGAGGGGTTACTTTGTAGCTGCGGATGGCAATCGGACCATGGTCTCCTTGGATCGCGATCGGTCCGGTTTTGGTATCGCCTTCAAATGGAGCCGACTGTGTGTGTCCACTGGTTGTGACATTTTGCTGTACCAACTGGCCATTGATGTGCACTTGTTCAAAAGTCGCATCTTTGATTATTTTTCCAGCTTCATCGAAGCGTGGGGCGCGAAATAGGATTTTCATCGTCTGCCATTCACCAGGCGGCTTGGCTGCGTTCACTTTTGGGCAAGTGCCTTCATATCCTTGTCTTTCCTTGGGACGGGTTGGATCCCAACGCTGATAAAGGCCGCCCAAATCACCAGAGCCGAATTTTTCCCGTCCAAAACTATCGAGAATCTGTATTTCGTAACGCCCCATTACATAGACTCCAGCGTTTGACCCTTTCGGAACCATGAATTCCAACTCGATCTTCACATCGCCAAATTCCTCTTTTGTTATGAGGTAAGGAATCGTTTTGTCCTTCGTGGTTGAATTGACCAACATCTTACCTTCTCCCGCGATCTTAAGTTCGCATGCTCCCTCAACAGCCGTTACTTCAGATACTGCACTCCAGTTTTTGACGTCACGAAATTGGGCGAGAGGATTTTCTTTCAGTAAATCCATGGTTTCGGCGTTACCTGCAACCGGAAAGAGACCTGCCATTCCGAAGATGCAACCCATTGAACGTGAAATGATTTTTTTCATGACAACGCAAACTAAAGCACAGCCGGCTATCTCTCCTAGCACCAAAATAGACTCAAGAGAACGGTGGCGGCGCGCTTGTGGAACAGAGATTCGCCAGTGGCATTAGCTTATCCTGTGCGCGACGGGCGAACTTGACCTCAAACTACTCTCGTTCCCGGTCGTCATCATGTTGATCGACGGCAATGATATACCGGAGTTCGATGATACTGCCATGCTCACCGGAGGCACCTGTGAAGACATCACTCGGATGAGGGAAGTGTTCAGAAAACTCGCTATCCATCTGAACGGGACCGCAGTTGACTCGCGCGGCTACAAGCGCCGGGACAGATGACATTTACTAGACCTTTTGCCAAAAGTAATTGCCGACCGAGCCTGTGGATGCCGAGTCCAAGGCGCGATGAGCGCGCGGATAAGCATCCGCAACCGAAGAGCAACGCCGGAATCGGCGTCCTCAGGCCGGTAATGTGAAATCCTTTCCTCAGAGCGGCACAAATCCAAAACCTGATCCGATCCCGTTTCGGTAAGGACTTTTGGCAAACGGTCTAACAGAAGAAGCATCCCGATTGGGCAGCACAGCAGCAAAAGAATTCCTAAAATTCACACTATCTAACAATACTAAGCGAGGCTCCACCCAATAGAAAGCCTGTCGGGATTTCGTATTTGATTCCTCCAGACGGGTTGCCCATACCGAGGATGCGTTTAGAAATGAACCCAGCTTGGATTTGAATTAAAGACCCAAGGATTCAGAGTTTTAGGATACTATGGTGCATTTCCACTGATGGTGTATTGTCCGATACTTCCATAATTGGAATACCCGTCAACAAGCACATCGCCGCGTCCCGCACCAGAAACACGGAGGAAATAATTTCCTGCGGCTAGAGTAGCTGAAACGGTTGCATTTGTTAGAGTATCCGGATTCACATATGTAACAACCGCACCATTGGAATCGAGAATTTCCATTAGGACATCAATGTTCTGGCTGGAAGCATCACCAAGAGCTGTGAAGCTAAAAGATCCGCCGGTTGTGCTGAAGCTAAAGACATCAAGGTCACCTGCGGTTTCCAATATACCCTTCGCGCTGCGAGCTCCAGCGCTGCCAGTTAATGGCTTTGCGGTGGCGGTAGTTC
>JBILMI010000005.1:0-29110 GCA_044375585.1 Luteolibacter sp. | reverse complement strand
GCAGTAGCAGGCATCATCGGAGGTGGCACTTATGAGACCACTTTTGCTATCAGCAACACTGGCAACATCTCTGCGATCCCTGAACCTTCCACCACGCTGCTCGGCGCCTTAGGCGTTATTGCCTTGCTTCGTCGCCGCCGCGCCTAGTTCTCAACCAACATTAAAATAACCTATTTTACTAAAACAAAGAAAAACATTTTTATGAAACTTACATCATCACTCGTTTGTGGCGCTCTCGCCCTTACCATTTGCAATTCATACGCGGCCACACGCGTATTTAACATCACCGGAGCTACGGCGTTCCGCGCATCCGCTAACAACGCCATCATCTCGATCCTCGGCGGTGCCGGCACCACTCAGTATGCTTACACCGGTTCTTCGGGTATCGCAGGCACCAACCGCGCGATCTTCAAAGGCACCATGGCTGCTTTTCCGGGAGATGAAATCATCGTCCGCGCATCTTGGTCCGGATCGACACAGGGAATCAAGGATGTGGCCAACCAGACCGCCGTTCAGGTTTTAAAAACCACCGTCGCCATGAGCACAAGCGGCACCCTCAACGCCGGATTAGCTGCCGACTTCGAGACCGCTGTAGCACAATGGTCCTTTTCCGATGTGGATAAGGCACTCTCCGAAAAACCGAACTACGCGTTCAACGGCGGCCCGGTAGGTGTCGTCCCGTTTATGTTCCTTGCTGGTGAAGGCGCTCCCGCCGCACTCAACAACATGACCGATCAGCTTCACGAAAAGCTCTGGTCAACCGGACAACTTCCCATCGCTTTCTTCACTGGAGACACGAATGATGATACCTTCGTGCTGGCGACGGGCCGCAACAACGGCTCCGGAACTCGCGCCTTGATCCTCGCGGAGACCCAGTATGGAGCCTTCGAACCAGTCGTGCAGTATGGCGCTACCACCTCAGGCACCAGAACCGACGCATACCCAACCGCCAAGCTGACTGCGTTATCCGAATTCAATAATGGCGGAAACTCGAGTAACTCCGGTGTTCGCGATCTGCTCACCCGCCAAGTCGACCCCGACTCATTTGGTGGTAATTACCTCTTCGTCAGCTACCTGACGATTTCCGATGCAATTTCAGCAAAAACCGAAGGTGCCAAGGAAATGACATACAACGGCGTGGCGTTCAGTGCCGATAACGTCAAAAAAGGAGCTTACACACTCTGGGGATATCAGCAGTTCTATCGCGATAGCGATGCAACCGCTCAGGAAATTACCTTTGATACGGCTTTCCGTGCGGCCATTCCGGCCACGCTTAATGGCATCGACGCCATTGCTCTTACCCAAATGTCGGTGACGCGTACAGGTGGTGACGGCGGCCCAGTTGCCCCAAATGACAATTACCCCAACCCATAATTAGCTAGATTCTAGATAATTTTATCGCTTCATTTACAGGCGTCGGCACTCGCCGGCGCCTGTTTTCTTTTTCCCATGAAATCTCCAAATTTTATTCTTGGAATCCTCGCCGGAGCCATCGCCATCGCGGCAACTGCTTGGAAGCTATTTCCTGAAACACCTATGGGTCCATTCACTGAATCGGCAACAAGCCAATCACTTTCCACTGCGAACGAAAAGCAATCCGGTTCCGCATCGTTCCTCACAAAATTCAACTCGGAAGACACTGGGAAACCCGAGATTACAAAATTAACGGATCGCTCCCTCACCGGAAAAACTCCGCGCGACGGCACGAACAGGCCGACCACTGCACCAAAGGCGTCATCACGCCCAAACCCCGTGAAAGAGCGCTTGCAAGCATCTGCGAGAGAAAGTCTTCTCACTACCCCACTTCCCACTCCCGCCGTTTTCATCGCCCTTGATCCTTCAATTTCAGGCATTTCTGCGGATCACGAGCCTGATCTCCAAGCCATGGCCGTGAATGCCTCAAATATCATCAAAAGCTATGAGACAGCCGTTGCAGAAATCGAGGCGAACGCCACTCTGTCACTTGCGAGTAAAGAACTGGCATTGCTGGACGAAAAGCAGAAAGCCTTCGATGGAATAAAATACGCAGACTACCAGTTCCGCGCAAAATACGGTGCTAGAGCATGGATGGCTCATCACCTCGCGACGCACCGGGAATTCAGCTCGGAAAAATGAGGCACCTCTCATCATTTTCACTCAGAGAAAGAGAACCGGTCTATCGCAGAGCCAATATTTCTTTAGGACAAAGCGTGATCAGGGAGCAAAGCTTTCTCTTCCCCTTCCTCTTACTCTTGAATGGGCGTTGGAGTGAATCCAGCCGGGTGCTCGTCTGATGGAAATAGGTCTTATGAGTCCTATAGGGACCTATCCTCACCATCCCCTCCCTGTCACACTGCGTCAAAATCACACTCCATAACTGCGACATTTTGTCCTATTTGCCAGCAATGGAAAATCCGCAGCTCATCAGAATCCCTTATAAAACCTAGAAAAAAAACAGATCTCTAAGATAGGCATCAAACTTGCAAAAGAACAGGTAGCAACCCCAATTTAAAAATATGTCTAAAATTCTAGGAATCGACCTCGGCACCACCAACTCCTGCATGTCCATCATGGACGGCGGAGAACCCACCGTTCTTGAAAACTCTGAGGGCGCCCGCACCACCCCTTCCGTGGTCGCCTTCGCTAAAAACGGCGAACGTCTCGTCGGCCAAGCTGCAAAACGCCAAGCCGTCACCAACCCGAAAAATACCATTTTCTCCGCCAAACGCCTTATCGGACGTAAGTTCTCCGAACTCACCGATGCCGATAAACGCATGCCTTACAAAATCGTCGCTGCGTCAAATGGCGACGCCCACATCCAAGTCGAAGTCGCCGGCGAAAACAAAACCTACTCCCCACAAGAAATCGCGGGCATGGTTCTCGGTAAACTGAAAGCCGATGCCGAAGCAAAAATCGGCGAGAAAATCACCCAAGCGGTTATTACTGTCCCTGCCTATTTTAACGACTCTCAGCGTAACGCCACCAAAGCGGCTGGTGAGATCGCTGGACTCGAAGTCCTTCGCATCATCAACGAACCCACCGCCGCAGCTCTCGCTTACGGCCTCGATAAAAAATCCGACGAAAAAATCGCCGTTTACGACCTTGGCGGTGGAACCTTCGATATCTCCGTCCTCGAAATCGGTGACGGTGTCTTTGAAGTTCTCGCAACCGATGGCGACACCCAACTCGGTGGTGACGACTGGGATAATACGCTCATCGAATACATCGTTGGCGAATTCAAAAAAGATCAAGGTATCGATCTCGCCGGCCAACCCGATGCGCTTCAACGCATCAAAGAAGAAGCCGAAAAAGCCAAGATCGCACTCTCTTCCAGCCAGTCTTACGACATCAACCTTCCTTTCATCACTGCGGACGCAACCGGTCCAAAACACATCCAACTCACCCTCTCTCGTTCCAAGCTTGAGCAACTCACGGATAAACTTTTCGCCCGCACCAAAAAGCCTGTCATCGACTGCCTTAAAGAAGCTGGCCTATCCGCCTCGGAAATCAACGAGCTCGTTCTCGTCGGCGGCATGACCCGTATGCCGAAAGTCGTTGAGATCGCACGTGAACTCGCCGGCCAAACCCCTCACCAAGGCGTGAATCCCGACGAAGTCGTCGCCATCGGTGCAGCCATCCAAGGCGGCGTTCTCCGCGGCGATGTCAAAGACGTTCTACTTCTCGATGTCACCCCGCTCACGCTTTCCATCGAAACCGAAGGCTCACGCGCGACTCCGATGATCGAGCGTAACACCACCATTCCCGCGAAGAAATCACAGGTGTTCTCCACCGCTTCCGACAATCAACCTGCTGTTGACATACGCATCTCCCAAGGAGAGCGCCCGATGTTCATCGACAACAAATTGTTAGGAAATTTCAAACTCGACGGCATCTCCCCAGCTCGTCGCGGTGAACCACAAATCGAAGTCACTTTCGACATCGACGCCAACGGCATCCTTCACGTCTCCGCTAAAGATAAGCAATCCGGTAAAGAGCAAAAAATTTCTATCCAGGGTTCTTCAGGACTCTCCAAAGAGGAAATTGAAAAAGCCAAGAACGATGCCGAGACACACGCCGAAGAAGACCGCAAACGCGTCGAAAAAGTTGACGTCGTCAACAAGGCTGAAAACATCGCTTTCTCCGTGGAAAAACAACTCGAAGAACTTGGCGACAAAGCTCCAGCTGAACTCAAATCTTCTCTAGAAGAAAAAGTCAAAGCGGTCCGCGACGCGATCACAAGCGACGACGTCGATAAAATCAACGCCGCAACCTCCGACCTCGAAAGCCAACTCCAAGCACTCGCTGCTGCCGCTCAACAAGCCGGCGCATCCATGGGCGGCGATCCAGAAGTCGAACCAGCTGAAGCATCGGAATCCTCGGAACCAAAAAAAGCCAAAGGCAAAGTCGTCGACGCTGAAGTCGTAGATTAATAAAAATTTCCACTCCCGAAAATTCGGACAGTGGCTTCTCAAACCAAACAATAACTAAGAAACGCATAACACATATGGCTAACATCAAACCACTCGGACAACGTGTCCTCGTCAAACGCCTCGAAGCAGAAGCGGTCAGCGCTGGCGGAATCGTCCTTCCTGATACTGCTAAAGAAAAACCTCAAGAAGCTGAGGTCATCAGCCTCGGCACCGGCGGTAAAGACGATGATGGCAAAACCATCGAGTTCACCGTCAAAGTCGGCGACAAAATTCTGATCTCCAAATACGGTGGCACAGAAGTTAAACTCGACGGCCAAGAAGTCCTCATCATCTCCGAATCCGACATTCTCGGCATCGTAAGCTAATCAAATGAGATCTGACTGAACCGTCAGATCCATCCAATCAGACAAATCTAACAATATATAAATTAAGAAAATGGCCAAACAACTCCTATTCGACGAAGCAGCACGCCAAGCCCTCCTACGCGGTGTTGAAAAACTCGCACGTGCCGTCAAAGCAACCCTCGGACCATCCGGTCGTAACGTCATCCTCGATAAAAAATTCGGCTCACCGACCATCACCAAAGACGGTGTGTCGGTTGCGAAAGAAATCGAACTCGATTGCCCTTACGAAAACATGGGCGCCCAGCTCATCCGCGAGGTTTCCTCCAAAACCTCCGACATCGCAGGTGACGGAACCACCACCGCAACGGTCCTTGCAGAAGCCATCTACAAAGAAGGTCTCCGCAACGTCACCGCTGGTGCAAACCCGATCTCCCTTCAGCGTGGCATCATGAAAGCCACCGAGGCCATCGTTGCTCAACTTAAAATCATTTCCAAAAAGGTTTCTGATACGAAAGAAATCGCCCAAGTCGCAACTGTCTCCGCTAACTGGGACAGCGAAATCGGCGGCATCATCGCTGAGGCCATGGACAAAGTCGGCAAAGACGGAACCATCACAGTTGAAGAAGCCAAAGGCATCGAAACCACTCTCGACGTTGTTGAGGGCATGCAGTTCGATAAAGGCTACCTCAGCCCATACTTCGTGACTGATCCAGAATCGATGGAAGCTTCCTTCGAAAACGCACTGATCCTCATCCACGAGAAAAAAATCAGCTCGCTTAAAGACATGCTTCCTCTCCTTGAGAAAGTAGCAAAATCCGGTAAACCCCTCGTCATCATCGCTGAAGACGTTGAAGGCGAAGCCCTTGCTACCCTCGTGGTCAACAAACTCCGCGGCATCCTCAATATCGCTGCCGTCAAAGCTCCTGGTTTCGGCGATCGCCGCAAAGCCATGCTCGAAGACATCGCTGTCCTCACCGGCGGCCGCGTGATCACCGAAGACCTCGGCATCAAACTCGAGTCCGTTGAAATCAGCGATCTCGGTCAAGCCAAGCGCCTCACCATCAGCAAAGAATCCACCGTCATCGTTGAAGGCGGTGGCTCATCGGATGCCATCAGTGGCCGCGTGAACCAAATTCGTCGTCAGATCGAGGAAACCACCAGCGATTACGACAGCGAAAAACTCCAAGAGCGTCTCGCGAAACTCGCAGGCGGTGTTGCAGTCATCAACGTCGGTGCAGCTACCGAAACGGAGATGAAAGAGAAGAAAATGCGCGTCGAAGATGCCCTCCACGCCACTCGTGCAGCGGTTGAAGAAGGCATCGTTCCTGGCGGTGGCACAGCGCTCATCCGCGCTCAAGCCGCTCTCGGCGATCTCGGACTCGTTGGCGATGAAGCCACGGGTGCAGGCATCGTTGCACGTGCCGTCGAGGCTCCGCTACGCCAGCTCGTTGCTAACGCAGGCCGCGAAGGCGCATTGGTTGTCGAAAAAGTTAAAAACGGCAAAGGTGGCGAAGGCTACAACGTCGCGACTGATAAATTCGAAGACCTCATTAAATCCGGCGTCGTTGACCCAACCAAAGTCACTCGCACCGCCCTCCAGAACGCAGCTTCGATCTCCGGACTGCTTCTCACCACCGAAGCCCTCATCACCGATCTTCCTGAAAAGGCAGAAGCTGATGGCGGACACGGCCATGACCACGGCGGCATGGGCGGCATGATGTAATTCAAGGAGGAGCAGCCCCCGACACATCGGGGTTGCCCTTTCCAAAAACTCCCAAGCCGGGCACCCCGATCCATCGGGGCTGCCCGGCTTTTTTATGATCGATCAGCCCAAGCTCTGCGCATCTCAACAATGAATAATTTTGAATAAGGAAGGCAGGAAAAGAGAGGTGTGAAACCTTCCTGCATTCCTGCCTTCCTTATTCAAATTTCTTTCTTGAATGAAGAGTGAAAGGCCATGCGGACTAACTCCTTCCTTCTCTTCGTTACCTTTACGCCCCAATAAAGTCGGGGTTTGAGGATGTGTGTTTTTAGCATAGAGCGTTATATCCGAACCCTAAAATCCACCTTTTGCGCATGGACTTTCGGCAACCGCTCTAAAACCCAACTGCCGATTTTTAAGATCAAAAAACTTCGACCTTTCGCCCCAACCGTTCAAACTCCAGTCATGAAACTATTCGATCAAGTCCGAGAAATTACTCTTATCGAGCAAATTAGCTCAATACTCTCTTGGGATCAGGAAACGTATCTCCCCTCGAAATCCGCGGACTATCGCGCCCAGCAACTCTCCTACCTCGCTGCCCACGCACACAAACTTTCCACTTCAAAATCCTACCTATCCGCGCTTGCGAGAGCGGAAGCGAAGGACTCAGGAAAAAAACCAACCTATTCCGCCAACCTCCGCGAGATTCGGAGAAAAACGGATCGTGCCGCAAAAATCCCTACCGAACTCGTCGCCCGCGAATCCTCCATCGAATCCGCCGCACACCACGCATGGATCGATGCACGAAAGAAATCCGAATTTTCGATTTTCGCACCTCACCTCCAGAACCTCGTCGATATCTCCCTACAAAAAGCCGATCTCTGGGGCTACTCCGACGAGCCATACAGTGCCCTTCTCGAAAGTTACGAACGAAACACTTCCGCTCAACAAATTGCAAAGCTCTTTGATTCCTTGAGTGATCGCTTAGCTCCCATCTCAGCGGCTGCCGTTGAAAAATCCAAATCTTTGAAACCTTCCCTCCCACCCGGAATATATTCGATGCGAGCCCAGCAAGATTTCAACGCAGTCGTCGCTGCAGAAATTGGCTTCGATTTCCATGCGGGTCGTATCGACAGCACCGCCCATCCATTCTGTACTACTCTAGGTCCGCAAGACATTCGTATCACCACTCGCTACGATCTCAATGATTTCACCTCATCACTCTTCGGCATCATGCATGAAGTCGGGCACGGCCTCTACGAGCAAGGACTACCGAACCAAGACTTCGGACTGCCTTCCGGCTCCGCGGTCTCACTCGGCATTCACGAATCCCAATCCCGCCTATGGGAAAATCAGATCGGCCGCTCCGCTGCGTTTTGGGATAAATTCTACCCCATCGCTATCCAATACTTCCCACACCTCAAAAACTTTCCGCTCGAAAAATTTCTGCATTACATCCATCGCGCCGAACTTTCTGAAATCCGTGTCGAGGCCGATGAAGCAACCTACGATCTACACATCATCCTGCGTTTCCAAATCGAGCGCATGTTACTCAAAAAAGAAATCTCCATCGCCGAGGTCCCAGCGACGTGGAATGCGTTGTTCGAAAAATCTTTCGGATTCCGTCCCAAAGACGATGCCCATGGCTGCCTCCAAGACATCCATTGGTCAATGGGTGGCATCGGTTACTTCCCCACATACACCCTCGGAAACATCAACGCCGCACAGCTTTTCCAATCCGCTATTTCTGATTCAGAAATCAACGCTGCGATCGAAAAAGCCGACTACACACCTTTGCTCGCATGGTTGCGTAAAAACATCCACCATCACGGCGCAACTTACGATCCCACCGATCTCATGCGACTCGCAACCGGCCACACACCAGACACAAGCCACTACCTCGAACACCTTTCCACACGCTACCTCTAGCAATCACTCATCATGTTTATCGTCATCGAAGGCATCGACGGCACTGGGAAATCCACCCAGTCAAAACGCCTAGCCGAATATTTCAGAGCTCAAGGCAAAACAGTTACCTTGTCGCGCGAACCCACCGACGGGCCATGGGGAACCCTGCTCCGCAAATCCGCAGAAACCGGCCGACTCTCTCCCGATGATGAACTACAAGCTTTTCTCAACGATCGCAAACAACACGTAGAAGAACTCATCAAACCTTCTCTCGCCGCTGGACACATCGTCATCTTGGATCGCTACTATTTCTCCATGATGGCCTACCAAGGTGCCCGTGGTTTTGATCCCATTCAGATCAGAAAAGACAACGAAGCCTTCGCCCCGATTCCTGATCTATTACTCATCCTCGACCTCGATGTAGATGTCGCACACACTCGCATCGGTTCTCGTGGCGACACCACAAACGAATTCGAACAACGTGCCAACCTCGCACGCTGCAGAGAAATTTTCCTCTCTTTGAAAGACGAACCCTTCGCTAGGCTTATCGATGCCAATAGTAGCGCCGACGAAGTCACCGAAAGTATTCTTCAAGCCGTTACCTGATTTACATCGGCGCAGCTCTCATCCAACTCCACCTCATGTTCCCTCGTCGTTATGCCAGCATCGTTTGCTCATCGATCGTGGGCTTTGCTGCGTGCTGGTTGATTCCCGGAACTAAAGCCGAACGTTACGCTTTCCTCGTCACAACCATCCCTTTCACCGCATCACAATCAGTGATCGATGGTGATGGCTCACCCGAAAAGCCCTACGCAACCAAAACATCCAAAAGACTCGATTTAAAAAAAATCAACCAGCCACTTGATATCACCATCACTGATGACCCGAATCAGATTTTTCAAGAATCTCCCCCTTCACCGGTTGATTTTGCGATCATCCTCAAAAATCTAACAAGACTACATCAAGACTCCGTAGCCTTAGGCATTCCACTAACTTGGAATGATCCAGAAACGATTCCTCTGGCCGCTTTGGATCAGCAACTCGATGCGATCCCAAACCTCATCACCGCAGCTCCATTATCCAGAGGCTCCATTCCAGAACCTCTGCCTGCTGCGTTTCGCCGTGGCTCTATTTCTCTTTCTCAAGTTCATGGCAATACCGCACTCGTTCCAGTAGTGAATCGGATCCCCATCCCAGGAGTCCTCCTAGGTAACAAAACATCACGCGCTGGATTCACCAACCTCGAATCCGAACCAGACAAGAACTCGCTTCCACTCATCGCAATCTGGGATGATCGCGTGGTGCTCTCTTTCCAGCTTCTCACTGCACTGAGTCATCTACAGATCTCTCCATCCTCCATCGAAGTTCACCTCGGTCGTCACATCTATCTTGGAGATAAATCTTACTATATTCCTATCGACTCATACGGACGTCTCAGTCTTTTTCCAGAGGCATTCAAAAAATTTAAACCCAAGCCTTATCCCGCAGAAAACTTGCTTGATGTGCATGAACAAGCATTTACCAACCATAACTTCCAGCCTGTCGTCATACGCAATACTCACTCCGCACAGGATCTTCCATCCATGGAATTTTCTAACTTACTCATTCCATCGATCACCTTACTTTCAAATCCATCTAATGGATTTTCGATCAAATATTATAGCTACCTCACCAAGGACGTAGAAATCCTCTTTATTGCCGCTTTGCTGAGTTTAGTCTTCGGCATTCAAAGCTTCTACCCCAGTAGCGAAGCGCGCGGGCCTCTTATTGCCCTAACCCAAGCCATCATTCTTTTTCATTTCCTCATGGTGAATCTGACCGCCACATGGTTTCCCACTCTCCCCGCACTGGCTATACTCTTTGTCTCCATCTATTTCACCCGTCGCAAATCCAATCAATATCGACGCGGACGCTTCCAGTTGCCTTGGTAAAAACATTCCAGTCTTGTGTCTTGCTTCACTCCTAAGCTTGTCGAAGGATGTTTCATCGTCTTCTGTCTTTGAATATGAATCCCGCCGAAAAAGCCAACGCCCTGATCGAAGCCCTACCCTACCTCCAGGCCTTCCGTTCAAAAACTATTCTCATCAAAATGGGCGGTTCCGCGATGGAAGATCCCGAGCTCGTCGCCAACGTGATGCGCGACATCACTTTTCTAGAAGTCGCGGGTATCAATCCCGTTGTCGTTCACGGTGGCGGAAAAGCTATTTCCGCCGCGATGGAACAATCCGGCATCGAAGCAAAATTCATCAATGGCCTTCGTTACACCAGCGATGAAGCCATCGATATCGTCGCTCGCGTCCTTTCCAACGAAATCAATCCCAACCTCGTCCGCATGATCCGCGATTTCGGTGGTAAAGCCATTGGCATTCCCGGAACCGATATTTTCCTCGGAGAAAAAATCAAATCCTTCGACAAAGACGGAACCCCCATCGACCTCGGTCGTGTCGGCGAAGTCATCGGCTGCCAACTCGATAACATGGATACCGCCCACAAAGCCGGTATCGTTCCTGTCATTTCTCCTCTCGCTTCCGAAATCGCCACCGGCAAACCACTCAATATCAACGCCGACCTCGCAGCTGCGGCTCTCGCTAAAGACCTACGTGTCTCAAAACTCGTTTATCTCTCAGACGTCCCTGGCCTTCTATCCGATCCCAAAGATCCATCCTCGCTGATTCAATCCATCAACGTCGAGCAAGCCAACGCCCTCATCGCAGACGGCACGATCTCCGGCGGCATGATTCCAAAAATCCGCTCCGCTATCGACGCTCTCAACGCCGGCGTGAGAAAAGTCCACTTTGTGGATGGAAGATTACCTCACGCATTGCTTTTGGAAATTTTCACGGACGGCGGGATTGGTACCGAGGTGACCCTTTAGGAAAATAAGTCCTATAGGTCCTATAAGTCCTATAAGACTTATTTCCAGAATTCCTACCTCCACCAAACTCTTGCCCCGCGGCAAACTCTCAGCTATCCCGTCTTCTGCCCATGAACGAGCAAATCGCATCCATCCAATCTTCCGCCCTCGAATTGATCGCCGCCGCCAACGACACGCGTACGCTCGATGATGCCCGCGTTGCAGTTCTGGGAAAAAAAGGAACTCTTACACTCGCGGGAGCTCTCATCAAAGACATCCCGAACGAAGAAAAATCAAGCTTCGGCCAATCCCTCAACGCTGCTCGCACCGCGATCACCGCTGCCCTTGATGAAAAACAAAATACCCTACAAACCGTGGCCGATGCCGCCGCGCTTTCAGGCATCGACCTCACCCTACCAGCTCGTTCACTCCCAACTGGCGCACTTCATCCGCTCACGCTCATTCGTGATGAAGCAATCCAAATCCTCCGCCGCATGGGCTTCGCTCTCGCTGATGGCCCGGAAATCGAAGACGAATACCATTGCTTCGATGCACTCAACACCCCCGCAGATCACCCCGCGCGTAACGAAAAAGACACATTCTATTTCAACTCCGGAAAGCTCCTCCGCACCCATACCTCAAGCGTTCAGATCCGCACGATGGAATCCGCCACTCCACCAATCCGTATCATCGCTCCTGGCTCGGCCTACCGCCGTGACGAAATCGACTCCACTCACCTCTCAGTTTTCAACCAACTCGAAGGCCTCTTTGTCGATACCGATGTCACCCTCCCCGACCTCAAAGGCACGCTCGAATATTTCTTCCGTGAAATGTTCGGAACCACCACCGAAGTTCGCTTCCGCCCGCACTTCTTCCCCTTCACAGAGCCATCTTTTGAGATCGATGTAAAACTACAGATCAAAGG
Source organism: Luteolibacter sp. (assembly GCA_044375585.1). GTDB lineage: Bacteria > Verrucomicrobiota > Verrucomicrobiia > Verrucomicrobiales > Akkermansiaceae > Luteolibacter. Next base: position 16,968 of record JBILMI010000005.1, on the reverse strand, counting down.
CCAAGCACCTCGTTGGATCGAAGTCGCAGGCTGCGGCATGGTCGATCCCGCAGTTTTCGAATCCATCAACGCCACCCGCAAAGACAACGCCCTCAATCCCGAAAAAGTTACCGGCTTTGCTTTCGGCATGGGCTTGGATCGCCTCGCCATGATCCGCTGGGGCATTAAAGACATCCGCCTCCTCATCGAAAACGACACCCGCTTCCTAAAACAATTTGCGTAATAAAATTGAACCGCCAAGACGCCAAGATCGCCAAGTTTTAATCATGAATACAATAGATGAAATCGCCTCCGTGATTGTTGACAGTGCATTCAAAGTTCATACAAAACTCGGCCCAGGTCTCCTTGAAAGTGCTTACGAAGCATGCCTATCCCATGAACTAAAGAAACGCGGACTTAAGGTAGATCGTCAAATACCACAACCCGTATACTACGACGACATCATTATCGACGTAGGTTACCGTCTTGATCTCCTCGTCAATGATAGCGTCATCATCGAACTCAAAGCTGTCGAAAACGTTCTTCCCATCCATCAGGCGCAACTAATGACCTACCTGAAGCTCTCTGGAAAAACGCTCGGCTTCCTCATCAACTTCAACACCGTTCTCATAAAAAACGGCATCAAACGAATCGCCAATCATTTTCAAGAATCTTAATAAAACTCCTCTTACTTGGCGCACTTGGCGTCTTGGCGGTTCAAACTCCTTCAACTTTCATGAACATCTCACTCAACTGGCTCTCAACCCACCTCGATCTTTCCGGAAAATCCATCGATGAGATCTCCGATCTCTTCACCTTTGCTGGCGTCGAAGTCGAGGGCATCATCACCAAAGGAATCGCCTCTGATAAAATCGTCGTCGCCCAGATTAAGGAAGCCGTTCAACATCCAGATGCTGACAAACTCAAGGTCACGCAAGTCGATGCCGGTGAAGGTCAACTTCGTCAAATCGTCTGCGGCGCTAAAAACTACAAAGTTGGAGACAAAGTTCCATGCTGTCTTCCCGGTGCCAACCTCGGCGCCTTCACCATCGGTGAAACGAAAATGCGCGGAGTCGAATCCAAAGGCATGCTCGCCGCCGCTGAAGAAATCGGCCTTCCCAAAGGCGAGGACGGTCTGCTCATCCTCCCTGAAGATGCTCCAATCGGAGTGCCGGTCAAAACTCTCTTCGATTCCGATACGCTGTTAGAACTCGAAGTCACCCCGAACCGTCCCGATCTTCTCTCTCACGCCGGCATGGCGCGCGAGCTTGCGACTTTGTTGAAAACTCCGCTCATCAAAGGGAACGCAGGCGTCTCGCCCGCTTCTTGTATTCCAGCTTCCAGCGATTTCATCAAACTTGAAGCCAGCACCGCCTGCCCGTTCTACGCAGCAACCCGAATTGACCACATCTCCGTCACCGAAAGCCCCGATTGGCTTAAACAACGCCTCACCTCCATCGGCCTTCGCCCGATCAACAACATCGTTGATATCACCAACTACGTCCTCCACGAAACCGGACAACCCCTGCATGCCTTCGATGCAGCAAAAGTCACCGGCGCCATCGTCATCCGCCAAGCCAAAGACGGCGAGTCCTTCAAAGCCCTCGATGAATCCGTTCACATTCTAACAAACGATGACCTCCTCATATCAGACGAATCCGGCACCGCCCTTGCCCTCGCCGGTGTGATGGGCGGACTCGATAGCGGCGTCACCGAATCCACCACCTCCATCATCCTCGAATCCGCTTACTTTTCCCCATCCGGCATCCGCCGCACCTCACGCCGCACCGCCCTTTCCTCGGATTCCTCCTATCGCTACGAACGCGGAGTCGATCCGCAAGGCGTCCTTTCCGCTGCCGCGCTCGCAATCGAACTGCTCGGAGCTTCGCCATCCCCAACACAAGCGGCAGGCACTCCCCCGCTCCCACCCTCTCCCGTCGCCCTCGATCTAACAAAACTCCACCACCTTCTCGGAAATTCCATTTCCACCGAAGCCGCAGAAGAAATCCTCACTCGTCTCGGCCTAAGTAAACAAGCCGATGGTAAATGGATCATCCCATCGTTCCGCCAAGACCTCACCCGGCATATCGATCTAGCTGAGGAAATCACGCGCGTGCACGGCCTCGCAAATGTTCCATCACGTTTCCGCGCGACGCTCGTTCCAACCAGTGAAGTCGATGCTGCATACGATGGGGACATGATCCTGCGCCGTCGTCTCGCTGCTCTTGGATTATACGAGTGTCAGACGATCAAACTGATTTCCGATAGCCAGCTTGCCCATATCTTGCCTCTCCGCCCGATGCAAGATGGCGATCTCATTCGCGTTAAGTCTCCGCTTAGTGAGGATCACGCGATCATGCGCCCATCCATCGTTCCCGGCCTCGTTGCATCCGCTGAACGCAATGCTCGCCAACAAGCGAAATCAATCCGCCTATTCGAGATGGGGCGCGTCTTCCGCAACGCCGGTGGCGGAAAAGCCCTCGACCAAGAAAGCGACAGCCTTGCGATCCTCGTCACTGGAAACTCACAACCATCTTCATGGGCCGCTAAAGACCGTGCTGCGGATCTCTACGATGCAAAAGCCATCCTCTCCGCTCTACTTCCCAACCAAACGATTTCACTTAAACCCAAAGACTGTGAAAACTTCGCCCTCGGAGCAGAGATCAAAGCTGGAGATCAAACGATAGGAGTCTTCGCACGTCTCTCCCTCAAGCGTGAGCGCGACCTCGATTTCATATCACCTGTCTTCGTCGCAGAACTCGATCTCGGTAAACTTCGTAAAATCATTTCGGTCAAATCACAGGTCGAAGAACTCCCACAATTCCCTGGCTCAACCCGCGATGCTGCGATGGAACTTCCCATCGCCACTCCGAACGCTCAAATCGCGGCAATTCTCGAGAAGGCCAAAGAACCACTTCTTATTTCCTACGAATGCTTCGACCTCTTCACGGATCCATCCGGACACAAGATCGCTGCAGATCGTAAATCCATTGCCTACCGCTTTCTTTATCGCGATGCAGTTCGCACTTTGAAAGCAAACGAAGTGGACACCGCGCATCATAATATTCTGAAGCTTCTTTCTAACATCGAAGGTTTGGTGTTCCGTTAATTCTGTCATAAAGAAAAAGATAGGGACTCCGACGCTGCCGTGGTAAAACATCACCCAGCTCATGGATCAAACCCTAATACCTGCGCTTAAGCCTCCAAGATGGCGGCGCTGGCTCGATTTTCTCCGGAGATTGGCAAAAGCGATCGATCGTGATCACCTTTCTATCGCAGCCGCAGGGGTGGCGTTTTTTCTGATGCTCGGAGTCTTTCCGGGGCTTGCCGCCCTGTTCTCGATTTATGGCTGGCTCTCGGATCCGATGGAGATCGAACGCCAGTTACAGAGAGAATCGGCCATTCTTCCAAACGAAGTTCACCAACTCTTTCTTTCCCAGGTTCGGATGATCGCAGGGGATGACAAAACCGCCGGTCTTGGGACCATCCTTGGGCTTCTCTTCGCCATCTGGGCAGGATCTTACGCGATGAGAGGTCTGATCCAAGGGCTGAACATCGTCTTTCACCAAGCCGAAAAACGAAAGTTTCTCAGCCTGCAGATTGCATCGCTCGTTCTGACCCTCTTGCTTCTTGTCGTTGTCTCGTTGGCGGTTTTCCTGATCGCCATCATTCCGGTGTTCGTTCACATGCTCCCCGGAGATGAAATCGCCCTGAAATTTCTTGCGCTGCTGCGATGGCCGTTTCTCCTTGCCATCATCATGTTGATGCTCGCCTTGATTTATCGCTTCGGACCGACAAACCCTGAACCGACTCGAAAATGGATCAGCCCTGGGGCGATTGTGGTGACCCTGATCTGGCTGGGCGCCTCAGCGCTGTTTTCCTATTACGTCGCGAACTTCCAATTCTACCTGAGCACCTACAGCTCGCTGGGTGCGATTGTGATTCTCATGCTCTGGCTTTACCTCACCGCCTTTCTCATTCTTCTGGGTGCGGAAATCGATGAAGCGCTGAGATATGGATGATAGATGAAATGAAAAAGCTAACTACACAGCCCTAAACACAAACCAAAGATACCTCATCCCCCAAACTTTGGTGTAGACCCCGCTTTTGGCCGCCAGCCCTTTTGTTATAAGGGGGGGAAGTGGTGGCCCGAGCCGGATTCGAACCAGCGACACGCGAATTTTCAATCCGCTGCTCTACCAACTGAGCTATCGGGCCTCACAACGCCTAGCGTGCGGGGCGCGAGTAAGGATTCCCAACTGTGTTTTGACAACCCAAAAATTATCTGTAACCGAAATTTATTCGAACACCAGAAAGATCAGCCCTCTCTGACCGCTTCGTAGAGACTCACGACCCCGAAAGTCATGGGATTAGCGGTCGACTTGCCATAACCGGAGTGATTCAACAAGGAGATCATGGCCTCACCTGAAGGAAATTGTTCGATCGAACCAGCAAGATACTCATAGGCATCTTTTTGTTTAGTCAGAAATCCAGCCAATTTTGGCAAGATATGATGCAGATACAACCGATACGGTGCGCGCAACACGCCTTTAGGTAACGAGAAATCGAGAATAAACAAGCTGCCCCCCGGCTTGAGCACGCGACGCATCTCTTTGAGTGCGCATTGATAATCCTCCATATTGCGAAGCCCGAAGGCGACCGTTACGACATCGAATTCACCATCTGGAAATGGTAGCGCTAGGGCATCGGCTACCAAAGTTTGATGCACGCCTCGGCTTGAAGCATGCTCGAGCATTTCCGCACAAAAGTCCGTGGCGATGACTTTACTCTCTGGCAACGCATCTTGAATGCTCAGGGCGAGATCCCCAGTGCCACTCGCTACATCCAAGATTTTCTTGGGATGGAGCGCCTTGATCCGTTTTGTCACTACCCAACGCCACCAAACATCTACGCCCAAAGAAAGGACGTGGTTGGTCATCACATAGCGATCGGCGATGCGCGCGAAGGCTTCTTTCACATAGATCGGATCTGGCATGCGTCTGCAACTTGTAGTCGTGAACCTCAAGCGTCCAATCCTGATTTAAGGAAAAGAGAAAAAAGTGAGCTTAGAGATTAGAAATGAAGTTCAGCATTCACAGTCCAATACCTAATATCGAAGCCCTAATATCCAATATTCCTATTTTTCCTTCAAAACCTCAGGGAGTTTCTTCTGGAACTTTTCCACACGTGGAATGGAAACTCTCTGAACGTAGGGATTTTCTGGGTTATTCTTTTCGAAATCCTGATGATAAGCCTCAGCTAACCAGAATTTTTGAAATGGATACACCTCGGCAGCCACTTCTTCAGGCTGGATTTTTTTATTTATCGCTGCAATTTTCCCTTCGATGATCTTTTTCTGTTCTTCGTTCTGATAGAAAATGATCGAACGATATTGCGAGCCCCTATCTCCGCCTTGTCCGTTGACTTGAGTCACATCCTGCGAGGCGAAATAGACATCCACTAATGTCGCGAAATTTACTACTTTGGGATCGTAAATAATCTCTACCGCTTCGGCGTGTCCAGTGGTTCCGGTATTACTTGCTTCATAAGTTGGATTCTCGGTATGTCCGCCGGAATATCCTGAGACTGCCTCTTTCACACCTTTGACACTTTCATAACTCGCTTCCACACACCAAAAGCAGCCACTCGCGAAATACGCACGTGCTAGACCATTTTCTAACGGAACCTCAACCGGTTTGCTTTGTTGGGCTTTTACCTGATTCGTGCGATCCGTTTTATCCTGGCTACAGCCAGTCGCGATCAACAACGCAGAGAAGATTGAGGTAAGAATAAATAAGTTTTTCATGGCAATCCGTTTAAATGAAGAGCGCTAAGGAGGGTTTTTTATTCCGGAGAGTCTCCGAGTAAATACTTCGCAGCCTGCTCGACGTCTTTATCACCACGGCCGGAGAGGTTCACAACGATCAGGTCAGATTTCGGTAAAGAGCCAGCAACTTTGGAAATATAAGCCACCGCATGAGCACTCTCCAATGCAGGGATGATTCCCTCAATGTGCGCGAGTTCTTTAAACCCTGCCAGAGCTTCGTCATCTGTTGCATAGGTGTATTCCACCCGACCTTCGGATTGCAAAAACGCATGCTCTGGCCCGATTGCTGCGTAATCGAGTCCTGCAGAAACGGAATGCGTCAGTTCGATCTGGCCGTCATCATTGGCAAGCAACCATGTCTTCGTGCCTTGCAGAACACCGAGCTTGCCGCCTTGGAAACGTGCGGCGTGGCGCTCAGGAATAATTCCATCGCCGCCAGCTTCAACACCGACCATACGCACATCCTTATCTCCGAGAAATGGATGGAACAAACCGATGGCATTCGATCCTCCACCCACACATGCGACTAATAGATCTGGCAAGCGGCCTTCGCGTTCTAAAATCTGCTCACGGGTCTCGACCCCGATCACCCGATGGAAATCTCTAACAATCATCGGAAACGGATGGGAACCCAATGCGGAGCCAATGATGTAATGCGTGTTTTCAACAGAAGCCACCCAGTCACGCATCGCTTCGTTGACCGCTTCTTTCAAGGTTGCTTGCCCAGCCGTTACCGCGCGGACTTCCGCGCCCATCAAGCGCATCCGAGCCACGTTGAGCGCTTGGCGCTCCATATCGACTTTTCCCATGTAAACCACGCATTCCATTCCGAAACGCGCACACACCGTTGCCGTCGCCACTCCGTGCTGACCCGCTCCAGTCTCGGCAATGATGCGAGTTTTGCCCAACCGCTTGGCCAATAAGATCTGCCCGAGTGCATTGTTAATCTTGTGCGCTCCGGTATGCAGCAAGTCCTCACGCTTGAGATAAATTTTCGCTCCACCAAGCTTCTCAGTCCAACGCTCTGCGAAATACAGGGGAGTCGGTCTGCCCACATAGTTTTTCAATAAATCATCCAGCTCCGCTTGAAACGCAGGATCAGCTTTCGCTTCTTCATACGCCTTCGCCAAAGCCTGTAGGGGAGTCATCAAGGTTTCTGGGACAAACATCCCACCGAACTGGCCGAAATGGCCTTTCGAATCAGGTAATAAATTAGCAGTCGAACTCATGGTAGTTTCCAGGTGGATTTGAATTTCTCGTATTCCGCGCGCGGCAATAGGACGTAAAGCGGACTACGCCCCGGGTCAACTGTTGCGATCAATTCGCGCAGTTTGTTTTCAGGCATGGTGGTGCATCCGGCCGATGCCGATGCGCCTTCTTTTCTCCAAATATGAAAGAAAATCGACGATCCGCCGCCTGAAACCGTATTTGGATAGGCATTATGCGCGATGAACATTTTCAACGAATGCGGGTAATCATTCTGCACCATCTGAGCCTTTTTTTCCCATTCCGTCTTCGGCTCATCGTCCAAAGTAACGAACTGATTGTAAAATTTCGACTTTGGATCCTCAACCCATAGATCCCGCGTGGTCACATGATGATAAAAGGTTTTTGTATGTTTTTTAACCTTCTCATGTGAACCCCAAACACCGCCGAGATTGAATACTCCCGCCGGTGAGCGATAATCTCCCTCAGTTTTCAAAACCGATCCCTTCGGATTTGGATGAAGTCCCCGCCCCCAAACCAAACCCTTGCTGCCGAGTCGGCCCTTCCAATGCACGCCGGCCTGTTTCCATTTCCCGTCCTTCCTCTCAAAATAAGTCAGCGTTACATGCGAGCTGTTCCATCCCTCAGAAACCCCCACCACACATTGGGTCGATCCTTTCGGTAGTTCAAAAGCCGACAACCCGACCATTCCAAGCAGATAACAAACGACAAACCCGTATCTCATGTTTGCACTATGGCGTATAACAATGGGTTCTCAAATCTGATTTTTGTTGGATTGGTTAATAATGCAGTAAGGGTTGTTCGGGCTTTTTTCCAAACGAAGGGAGGGAGAGAACGGAGGACACGGAGGAATGAAATGCCAATTAGCGATCATCTACCTCACCATCTTTGCTTATGGATTGAGCATCAGTAATAAACTTGGCGATTTCCACGGTCTCATTTTTCGGCTCAGTCTGCCATTTTAGTTCGATTTCAAAATCGGAAATTTGGCCAACTGACGGCCAGTGACCGTAATCCTCCCGTGAAGTGTGACGCGTGCCAAAGTCTGCTTCATAAGCATAATAGCTTTTTAAATCCGGATGCAGGCAGATCAGCACATACTGATAATTTGGAGATGCATCTGACATATTTTCGTAAATCAATGCAGTCCATCCCGAGGGACTCCAAATGACATCATGTTCAACCGGCAAGCCTGGCACGTTCTTTACAGCTTTCGCGTCAATGATGCTCTTAACCTGACCTAACTCAGCTCCGTCCTTCGTTAAAATTCGATAAAGCGGCTTTCCATTCGTATCTTTTGAAATGAAAGATAAGGAGACATTCCCATTGGGCGAATTGAAGATTTTATTACTTGATGCGCAACTGGTTAAAAACAGAGCAAGTATTAGAATGATGTATCGCATGATATTTTAATAGTAAGCTGTCATCAGAGTATTCAGTCGTTATCGTCAATTCACTACGAAACCCCCTCAACCACACCCCCGCCTAACAATCTTCCTCCATCGTAAAACGCCATGATCTGTCCGGGCACCAATGCTCGCTGAGGCTTATCGAAAATCAATTTTACGCGCCCCCCATCCAGCGCCTCTAATTTCGCCGTCTCGGCTTTAGCTCGGTAGCGAGGTTGCGCCTCCACTCGTTTCAGCGAGGGAATCGACTCATTGATCGATGAAATCGTGCCCACCACACATTCCTGCAGATAAAGCCCTTCAGTGTCCTCTCTATCCCAACCAATCACTAACTGATTCTCCGCCGCTTTTTTCCCCACAACGACATAAGCCATGCCTTCTTTCGGCGAAGCTACGCCGTGACCTTTGCGCTGACCGATTGTGTAAAAATGCAGACCGCGATGCTGCCCCATCACACGCCCCGCCGTATCGACAATATCTCCCGGCTTGTCTGGCAAATAGTGCGCAAGGAAATCACTCATCTTCACTTGCCCGAGAAAACAAATTCCCTGCGAATCTTTTTTATCCGCAACAGGTAATTGAAACCGGCGCGCCACCTCACGCACTTCTGGTTTGAGCATTTCACCTGTTGGGAAACGTGCGTGTTCGACCTGCCTTGCAGTCATCAACGATAAAAAATAACTCTGATCCTTGTTCGGATCCGCTCCGCGTAAAATCGCTGCTTGCCCATTGGAAAGCACGCGTCTCCGAGCATAATGCCCCGTTCCTACAGCCTCAAATCCCTGCTCCAAGGCGTAATCCAAAAACACCCCGAACTTCATCTCACGGTTGCACCAAACATCTGGATTCGGCGTCAGACCTTCTTCATAGCCATTTACCAAATACTCAACGATCTTTTCTTTGTAGCTATCCACCAAATCAATCACCCGAAACTCAATCCCCAGAGTCTTCGCTACCGCATGCGCATCCTCGATATCTTGCTCCCATGGACAATCCCCTGGAATTCCCTCGTCGTTCATCCAGTTTTTCATATAGCCCCCAACCACCTCATGCCCCTGCTCCACCAACAACGCAGCCGCTACCGCACTATCAACCCCACCAGATAAACCAACCATCACCTTGGACATAGGTAGATGCTAAATTCGAAATTCTAAATTCGAAACCTTAAATTTCATGAAGCATTTCGAAGCAAAAGCGTAGCTGGAACAGGTTGTTCCACCTACGCTTAAGAAACAGCGAGACGCAGTAACTACAAATAATAAATCTCGTGATGGCTTTAACGCCATCACGAGATTTAAGAGTTTGGACCGCCGCCCCGAACACGCATCGGGGAGGAAGATGCTGAGCGATGGCTGTCCATACAATGATTAATACGATATCACGAAAATTTCGGATCACCAAAATGGAATTATTTTTTTCTCAGAGAGATTCTGGCGGCGATTCTTCCACGGGCGGCTTCGATGAGTTCCCGAGACTGGGAACCACTTTGCGTATGAGTTTGGTAAAACCGCTCTCTGCAGATTCGATTTCAGCTTCTGCCTCTCTCACTGCTTTTTCCCACGCGCCAGCAAAACCCGGAGCTTGCTCTCGCATGATACGAACTGCCATTTCTTGGATTCGAAATTGGCGTTGCTCACTTTTATCTGGCTTAGTTTGAAGGGTCGCAAGAGTGATGCGCAGGTTTTCGTTTTGCATTTTCAGTGACGCGACTTCCTTAGTCATCGAATCGCTTCCAGAAGCAGTGATTTTCATCTGGGTGTTTAGATGCGATTGAAAATCACGCAGCTCCGCTTCCAATTTCTTGATTTCCTTACGCATCCGAAACTTCGTGCTGATCGCATTTTTCAGAACGAATCCTGCGATCAACAAGCCAAGAAGAAGACCCCAAGTAAATGGATCATGAATGATGTCATTGAAAGTCATGAGATACGTGGAAATAAGTTAGATGCAATCAAGCAGCATCCTCAGAGATTACGCTTCTTGCACTGGAAGATTAGAAACTTCTTCGCGAATTTTTTCTGCAAGAGGAGTCGAGAGGTAGCGCTCACTGGATGAACAGCCAATGGTGACGATGCGCTTTCCTTTGAATTCTGGGCGTTTCGCAAGTTGCATTGCAGCCCAGACGTTCGCGCCAGTGGAAATACCTGCAGGCAGGCCTTCTTCTTGCGCTAGTGCTTGCGCGGTAGCAAAGGCGTCTTCGTTGGAAACTTGAATCACCTCATCGACGATATCGAGATTGAGGTTACCAGGAATGAATCCCGCGCCGATACCCTGAATCATGTGAGGGCCTGGCTGAAGTGCTTCACCAGCTTTTGCCTGGGTGATCACTGGGCTGTTGACTGGCTCAACCGCGAACGTCCTCATGTTGCATCGCGCTTTGAGAACTTCAGAAACTCCGGTGATCGTTCCGCCAGTCCCTACGCCTGAGACGAACGCATCGATTTGGCCATCCGTATCACGCCAGATTTCTTCTGCCGTGGTTTCACGATGTGCTTGTGGGTTTGCTGGATTGTCAAATTGGCTCGGGCCGTATGAACCCGGATTTTCAGCGAGGAGTTTTTTCGCCATCGCAATCGCTCCGCCCATGCCTTTGGCACGTGGAGTGAGGACGATTTCCGCACCAAGCAAACGTAGAAGAACGCGACGCTCAATCGACATGCTTTCAGGCATGGTCAAAATGCAGCGATACCCTTTCGAGCGAGCAACGAATGCGAGAGCGATTCCGGTGTTACCCGAAGTTGGCTCGATGATCAGACCACCGGGCTTGAGCTTACCTTCACGCTCACCCGCCTCAACCATGGATTTACCGATGCGGTCTTTCACACTGAAGAGAGGATTGAAAAATTCTGCCTTCACACAAATCTCAGCTTCGAGACCTTTAGTGATGTGATTGAGACGAATCAGGGGAGTGTTGCCAATCGTGGCAACCATGTTTTCTGCGATATTCATATGCGTTGGGTCGGTTAAAAGTTGCCGCAGCTTAGGTAAGTCTGCACGCCCCTGCCAGCGGAAATGACCGGAAGCGGAAAAAACGTGTGAACTCCCAGGGCACCGCACTCAATGAACGGCGGTAACTAGGCAGATGAACCACGGCAAAAAACGCCTGTCCGTCTATCGGCAAGTCGCCGTGGATCGCATGCCATGCCACGTGCGTTATCGCCTAAATCTGGAAATCCGAAGTGGTGGATTCAAGATGCAATCCGCACTCAAATTTTTCGCCGTTGAAACGAGTGCCGCTGGCGGTGCCGTCAAGTGAGGGGTTTGTGCTGTGCCAGTCGCCCATGGTGACATAGCCCTGCTCGGCTAGGGGATGACGAGGAAGGTGGTTTTGATGGAAAAACAAATCCACCTGCGCGTCTGCCCAATCGAGGATGGGATAAACTTTGAGAGTTCTTTTCTGCTGTTCGGCAAAATTACGTTCTTGGCGCGTATCGGAGTGCGAGCGACGCAGGCCGCTGATCCAAACATCGCCGCCGATTTCACGTAGTGCGCGATTCATCGGCTCAACTTTTGTTAGAAGCGCGTAGCGATCTGCTCCTTCCTTACCGTTTTCCCAGAGATTCCCCCACAGTGCTTGGATGCGAGAAGCGGAAATCGTGGGTTGATAGACCCGATAATCGAGCGGGAATTTTTCCATCAACTCTTCGGCGTAGCGATAAGTCTCAGGAAACAGGAATCCGGTATCGATAAAGACGACTGGAATTTTTGGGGCGTGATCGTGGATCAGTTTGAGCATCACCGCAGCTTGCAGACCGAAGCTGGTGCTGGCGACAAGGCGACTACCGAGACGTTTATATAGCAATTCAAGCCGCTGACCTGCACGCAGATTCACGAGCTCAGCGGAGAGCTGTGCGGGATCGGCTTCAGGTGTGGATTTCACGGCGAGCATGGAGTATTGGTGATTAAGAAAGATTAACCGCAGATGAACGCAGATGGACGCAGATGAAGAGGATATGAAACATGGCATCCTTTGTTAGTTGGAGGAGCTATATTTTTTCCAATATCTCTTATCTTATCTGTGTTCATCTGCGGTAAAAAAAATCAGGCACTGGCTTCTTCTTTGATATTCTTATGGAAATCTTTGCCTTGTTCGGTTGCCGCGACGTAGCCGGCACGGATACAGAAATCGCCAAAACGTTCACCTTCGATACGCTCTTTTGCGTAGTGCTTGATGATGGGGCCGAGCAGTTCTTTTACCTGATCACCAGGGAAATTTTCGCGATACATTTTCGAGAGTCTCTGCCCTGCAAAGCCACCACCGAGATAGACGTTGTAGCAACCGGGTGAGCGACCGACAAAACCGATCTCCGCAATATAAGGACGCGCGCAACCGTTCGGGCAACCAGTCATACGAATCGTGATCGCATCGTGGCGCAGGCCAGCTTCCTCGATGACTCCTTCGAGTTCGGTTAGAAGTTCAGGCAAGTAACGTTCAGCCTCGGCGAGGGAGAGCGCACAAGTCGGCAACGCAACGCAAGCGAGCGAGTTCAAACGCAGGGCACTTTTCAAGTGGCTGTCTTTGATGCCGTATTGTTCGAGAAGTTTTTCGATCTCCGGACGCTTCTCGGGAGAAACGTTTGCGATCATCAAGTTTTGGTTCGCGGTGAGGCGGAAGTCTCCATCGTGAATTTTTGCGATCTCACGCAGACCGGTGCGCATCGGGTAGCTAGGCGTATCGAGCACGCGACCACCTTGGATGAAAAGGGTGAGGTTGGACTTTCCATTCACACCCTCGACCCAACCGTAGCGATCGCCGTTGTCTTCAAATTTAAATTCGCGAACCGGGCCGAGATTGTAGCCGAGGTATTCGTTGAGTTTTTCAAGGAACCATTCCGGACCATGATCATCCACGGTGTATTTCAAACGCGCATGCTTGCGCTCCGTGCGGCAACCGAAATCGCGTTGCACGAGAACCACTTTTTCCGCGACATCGTTGACTTGATCGACGGTGCAGAAACCAATGACATCCGCAAGACGTGGATAAGTTTCTTCGGAACCGTGGGTCATACCCATGCCTCCGCCGACAGCAACGTTGAAGCCGACGAGCTTTTCTTTCTCGACGATGGCGATGAAAGACAAGCAGTTCGCGTAGATATCGACATCGTTCGAAGGTGGCACGGCAATCGTGATCTTGAACTTCCTTGGAAGGTAAGTTTTGCCATAGATCGGCTCGATCTCTTCTTCGCTGGATTCGACCTTTTCACCATCTAACCAGATCTCGTGATAAGCACGGGTCTGTGGAGTGAGATGATCGGAAATCTGTTGAGAAACTTTCAATACCTCTGCGTGAACCGAGGTAAGATAAGGATTCGGATTGCACATCACGTTGCGGTTCACATCGCCGCAAGCTGCAATCGTATCCATCGCAGTTTGGTTGATTTCCGCGATCGTTCTTTTCAGGTTCGACTTGATGATGCCGTGGAACTGGAATGCTTGGCGGGTAGTGAGTTTGATCGTGCCGTTGGCGAACTGGGTCGCCATACGGTCGGTTTCTAACCATTGATGCGGAGTTGCGACACCGCCAGGAACGCGGATGCGAATCATGAATGAGTAAGCTTTATCCAATTTATGCTTACGACGGTTCGGACGCAGATCGCGATCGTCTTGTTGATAAGTGCCGTGGAATTTCAGCAATTGCTGATCATCCTCGCTCATCGAGCCAGTGGATAGATCGGCAAGACCTTCTTGAATCGTTCCCCGTAGATAATTACTACGGATTTTGATGTATTCGTTGGCAGCTAATTTTTGATCGGACATGGTGATTGTTGGAAAAGATGGGTCGGATTGGACTGATCGGTAGGATCAGTCGGGTTTTCTTTAATAAACGTCGCGCTGGTAACGCTTGGATTTTTTGAGGTTCTCGACGTATTCCTCTGCTTGTTCGCGGGATTTTGCGCCTTGGTTCACGACGATGGAAATGAGTGCTTCGTGGACATCAGCTGCCATGCGACTGGCGTCGCCGCAGACATAGAAATGCGCGCCTTGCTCAAGCCATGCGTAGATCTCGGCACCTTGATCGACCATTTTATCTTGGACGTAAACCTTTTCGGGTTGATCGCGGGAGAAGGCGAGATCGAGCTTGGTGAGCTGTTTGTTTTTAAGGAAATCCTGCCACTCAAGTTGGTAGAGGAAATCGTAAGTGTAGCGTTGGTCGCCGAAGAATAACCAACTCTTACCCGTTGCTCCAGTCGCCGCGCGATGCTCAACGAAGGAACGGAACGGCGCAACACCAGTGCCAGGGCCAACCATGATGATGGGCGTGTTATCATCGGCAGGAAGGCGGAAGTTTTTGTTAGGTTGAACGAACACCGAAACGTTTTCACCGGTCTTCGCGATGTCAGTGAGGTAGGTGGAGCAAACGCCTTTGCGCTCTCTTCCATGAGTTTCGTATCTCACCGCTGCGACGGTGAGATGAACTTCATCGGGGTGCGCTAGTGGACTGGAAGCGATCGAGTAAAGGCGCACTGGAAGTTTACGGAAAATGCCGCAAAGGGCTTCGGCAGATAAACCCTTGGGTGCGAAGTCGATGATCGCATCGACGATTTCACGGCCGTCGATGTATTCGCGGAGTTGCTCTTTGGCTTCTTCTTCAAGAAGCGCAATAAGCATGGCGGAGCTAGTTGCCTCAGCGAGTTTTTTGAGCACAGCTTTGGAAAGCGCGGTGATATCAAAATCCTCACGTATTGCATCGGCCAAAAGTTTTTTGCCGACACCTTTGACTTCGATTTCTTCCGTGCCGGTGAGTTGTGCGGCATTGATGACGTCTTTCACCATGCTCGGGCAATTCGTCGGCTGCACAGCGAGCGCATCGCCGGGTTCGTATTGCAAACCGCTACCTGTTAGAGAAAGTTCGACGTGAACGGTTTCTTTAGCAGAGCCTTCACCGTTCAGCAGGACGTTATCGATCACTTCAGATGGAAACGGATTTTTCTTTCCAAACTCCGTGCTGGCCGGAGCTGAGAATACGTAAGCGGCTGGAGCTGCGGCGACAGCAGCAGGAGTGATCGCCTTCAGCGCGGTTGTAAACCACTCAGTATAGGCATCTTCGAAATCGACATCGCAGTCCGCGCGTGGCGCAACGCGGGTTGCGCCTAATGCCTCCAAACGGGCATCGAACTGCTTGCCGATCTCACAGAATTTTTCGTAAGAAGTATCGCCGAGGCCGCAGACAGAGAATTTCACGCCGGCGAGTTTCACATCTTCTGACATGAAAGCTTTGTGGAAACTGACAGCGGTTTCGGGTGCTTCGCCATCACCCCATGTGGAGACGATCACGAGGAGATTATCGACTTTCGCGAGGTCGGCAGGAGAGAGATCTGACATGTTTCTCATCACCGCTTTGAATCCTTTTTTCTTAGCTTCTTTAACAGCTCGATCGGCGAGTTCCTCAGAGTTTCCGCTTTCCGTGCCGTAGAGCACGGTCAATTTACCAGCAGCTGCGGGAGCGGCAGCAGTGGCAACGGCATATGATTGCGCAGCAAGGAATCCACTGAGCCAGCCGCGCTGAAGCGCGTCAAAGCCAGCAAGTAGCGAATCCAACGACTTGCGCTGGTCTGGGGAAAACGGGGAACTCTCGGGAAGCATAATCCTTAGTAATTTACTTTTCTTTGTCAGGTTTCGACAAAATCTGCATGCTAACAACAAATTTAGCAACTATTATTTCAGAAAAATCACCGCAAAACCATCCCCCACCCCAATCCAACATCTGCCCTGAAAAACACCGATCTCACAATTATTGTCGTGGCCACGACAATAATTGTAAAATCGATTCCGGCGATGGGTCGCGTTTTTCTGGGCGATGAACCGATAAAACGCGTCTTCATCCAGAAGGGATGACAGAAATTAGCGCGGCGTTGAGCGGAGCGACACCCCGGGTTAGCATGGATATTCATCTGCACCCTGGAGGGCGTGCTAGAAATCAAATGTGCGTCATCATACCGACGGCTGCGACCCGCTCACGGGGTCGGATTCTCTCTGTATCATTTACCCGGGGTAGTCGTCGCTATCGCTCCTCGACCCCGCGCTAATTTCTTAGATCCCGCTGGGATCGATCATGGCAGATCAAGCAAACCGCATAAATCCTCTTTCATCGTCGCCATGTTTGACTCACATTCTTGGTGTGAAAAGATTCACCGCATTTCAAAATATCCCTGAGCCTAGGACCATTGAGGCGAACTTTCGCCCACAATATGAGTATATTTGGCCAGAAGATTTGCCGACTCATTGTGAGATCTGTGGAAACGAATTTCGTGTCAGTGAAAATCTAGAATTTGGGCCTAGTAAAGCAACGAGACTGCTGAAAACGACCTGTAAAATGACCATGACGATCTCATTGTCCGCTTTCTCCATGATCGTTGTAATAGTTGCAATTTTCGGCATTGGAAGCCCTTACGTACAGACAGGCATTTCCGTCATTGCCATCTCAGCCTGCATTCTATTTGTGGCTTCGCCTGTAATCTTTTTTTCTTCTCTATTCATCCCCAACGTCCGCCACTTAGAATGCAAAAAATGCGATTGGAGTCAGGA
>JBILMI010000044.1:0-14520 GCA_044375585.1 Luteolibacter sp. | reverse complement strand
ACACGGGCAAGCACGTCTGAGCATCATCAGAGAAAAATACATCTCATGTCCATCACTCATTCGGATCGCAAGCTCCTGCCCTATCTGGCACACATGTTCTATCTCGATCTTCATACTAACCCAGTTCCCCTGAAATTTTATACGCTCGCCGACCAAAGATTGCCGACCCGACCCGGACATGAGTCGCACCCTCCTCAATAGCCACCTCAAAATCTCCGCTCATCCCCATGCTCAAAAACGGTATCTCAGCATCACTGTTCAGTTTAATTTTATCTCGAAGAATTCTCATTTCAGAAAACCAATGTCGAGCAACTTCCGGATCTTCCACAGCTGGTGGAATGGTCATCAAACCAACCACATCAAGATGTTTTAGAGCGCTGATTTCATGAATCTTCTCCTGCAACTCAGTCACGCTGAAGCCTCCTTTACTCTCCTCATGAGATTGATTGACTTGCAAAAATATTTTTGGACGTAGCGCTAAATCTGCTGCGACTCCATCGATGTAAACAGCCAACTTCAGAGAATCCACGGCATGCACGTATTTAAACAACGGGAGAATTTTCCGAACTTTATTACTCTGCACTCGACCAATAAAGTGCCATTCAATCTGATTCGATAACCCTTCGATTTTTGGGGCAGCCTCTTGCTGACGGCTTTCCCCAAAAACATGTTGTCCAGCGTCGATAGCCTCTTGGATATCACCAATAGAAAAAGTCTTAGATACCGCGATCAAATGAACCGATGCCGGATCACGACTCACCCGCAAGCAGGCCGCATTCATTCTTTCACGAATCCCCTTAAGACTTTCAGAAATCTCTAACATTAGCGGATTTCGCCGTCATTTTTTAAAATTCCTGCCATCTTGGCATTATCAATCAGACCGATAAGATCGGAGATTACAGCAATCGCTTCGCGCTTTTCAGGATTCAAACCTGTTGGCCATTTAGGTGTATCATCCAAGCTCTCCGTCTTATCCACAGCACGACGCATATTGTCATCATTCTCAGCAGATGGGTCATAGGCTTTAATTACCGAACCTGCATCAATATCGTCCAGTGTAACCTTGTAGAATTTAAATCTATTTGAATCTTCCTGGGCCATTTTTTTAAACCGCTCAAGTCTCTCCGCGTTTCGCTCTTTACGTTGTTTTTCAGACTCTGCTAGTTCCATTTTACGTTCAGCAATATTCAAGGAAATTTGATTCTTTTTTAACCTGTCTTTTGCTTTTAAAATATCTTGTATCGCATAATTAAAATCCTGTGATTTTGCGATTCGCTCCTGACTAAGTTCTTTCAAGCGCGGAAGGAAAAGTGAGCGTATATCTTCTGGACGAAAATCCGCCGCTGGGCGGATCCGATCATGCTCCAAAGCGTTATCCAAAAATACCTCACCTACATCCAAGGCATCCATGATACTCGGCATGATGATATGCGGCACGACCCCATCCATTTGAGTAGAAGATCCCGATGGTCTGTAAAATTTCTGGATCGTAACCTTCAAATAGCCGGCCTTATCTCTCACAGCAAACAATGGAAGCATGCCTCCTATATCCATTGGCTGTTGTACCGTGCCTTTTCCGAAAGTCGAGGATTCACCGACAAGGACAGCTCGATTAAAATCTTGCAACGCACCCGCTAAAATTTCGCTAGCCGATGCACTGCTCTTATCAGTAATGACAACCATAGGTCCCAAGTAGAGCGGTTCAGCATTATCGGAATCTTTAACTTGGACTTGTCCCAATGTATTCTTGACCTGAACCACCGGAGCTTTTCCAACGAAGAATCCTGTAATACGGCGAACTTCCTCAAGCGATCCACCACCGTTATTGCGAAGATCAAAGATCAAACCATCCATTTTTTCTTCAATCAAACGATTCAGAATCCGCTCAACATCAACTGAAGACCGCGTCAGCCCTTCATCAAAATCGGCATAAAACGAAGGTAGCGTAATGATACCAATTTTCTTCGTCACACCCTCTGCATTTTTTAAATCAATCAACTCACCACTTGCCTGCTCATCTTTTAGTTCAACTTTATCACGCTTAATCTTGATGATTTTCGTTTCGCCAACCGGTCCACCAGCTGGCTCCACTTTCAACGCCACTGTTGTGCCTTCTTTGCCACGGATCAAATCCACAACCTTATCAATCGACATGAACATGATATCGACCATCTCTTCGGGTTTTCCACTATCAACGGAATCAACACCGACAACTCGATCGTTCAGCTTGAGTGCTCCATCTTTATCCGCTGGTCCACCCACAACGATCCCTTTGATCACCGTCGCGCCATCCTCTTCGGCTTGCAACAACGCACCAATGCCAACCAATTCATTTTTCATTCCATCCTTGAAACGATTCATTTCTCTGAAACTCATATAGTCCGTGTGAGGATCATATGAAGTTGCCACAGCGCTGAGAAAATAGTTCGCGATATCCTCATCATCTACACCTTCGATGCTCGCCAATAAACGCTTGTAACGAAGGGCGATTTTTTTCTTCGGATCGAGATTATCCGCACCCGGATCCTCTTTGCCCTGCTCCTTAGCAAGCTTTGTCAATGCCTCACGCCTTAGGGTCTCAGCTAATACCGCCTCTTTGATTTGCAGTGCCCATATTTTTTTAGCTTCCTCTTCATTTTTTGGCCATGTCGCGTCTTTACGCGACATCATTACAGTTTCATCAAGCGTGAAATCAAACTCCCCTGCGAGTAGCGAGTCGGTTTGTTTCGTTCGCTCAGCAACTCTTTGACGAAACACATCATAAATTTCTACTGCCAGCTGCGTGCTTTTCCCTTGCAAGAGAAGTGTATGCAAATGGTCGGCATACTTAGCCTGAAACCCATTCACATCCTCTTGGGTAAAGTAGAGCTTCTGAAAATCCAGCCCCTCTAAATATTCATCGAAGAATCTGTGGCTCAACTGCGCATCATACGGCAATCTCGCAAAATGGCTATTTTGCAACATAATCGCCATTTGACGCCCCACCTCATTGAAATCTGCTTGCTGTGCTTTAATGGACTGCGAGGAAGCGACAAAACCCATAAAGAGCGCCGCATTGCGTAACCAGATCTTATTCATAATATAATAGCGTCGGTAATGTGAAAATCTTTCAAGAATTTGTCATAGTTCTCTCGCTTGTCGATGCAGAAAACATAATGGATACAGGTGTTGATCACCAAAAAGTGTCGATTCTTAGCGAACTTTAGTTTCAAAATCTTCAAATAACCCTCTGATCTCCTCTAATTCTTGCTCAGAAACGTGATTTTTCAGTCGTTCCAAGGATACTTTATTGAGGAATTTGCGTGTTCGGTTGCGGTCAGAAATCAGATCGATTTCTGGCAAGACTTTCAGCCCTTCGTCAGTCGCAACTGTCAGCATTAACGAGAAAAAGATTTCATCTCCCTCACCATGTGAGAAGCCAACTGCAACCCATTTTCCTACGCGATAAACTTCCGTTATTTGACTTTCAACGCGCTGTGCCATCGAAATCTCATAGGCTAAGTTTCTAAACAATTTTTGCGACACCTCAGCACCTCCACCTAGAGTTGCACTCAAATCGAGCAACTCACGAATGTTCTTTTGTTTGAGTGCAGAACTCCATTTTTGAGCCAGTTGTCGGACTTCAATGTCCTCTATTTGCTTATCGAATGAAACTCTTTGTATCGAGTGGACAGATTCCAGCAGCTTCTTCATCGCATTCGCTCGCCACGGCTCCTCCTGCTCCTTCAGCCATTTCGAAAAAATTACACCGACCTCTGGATCGACGTCTCGAACGCTACCAGGAACCCATACCCAACCCCTTGCTATCTTGCGGAAAAACATTGGCTTAAAGTCCAGTCGCTCTGCTTGATTCAATGAGAGCCAGTGATAAACCGTCACCGCCCATTCACCCTCAACTCGTGAATCCATTTTAACTGGCCATCGGAAAACTCCCGGGGAATGAATCGACCACCAATCTTTCATCGCTAACACACATGCGTCTCTCGATGTTTTGGGTTCGCGATCAAAATCAACCCATTGTAATAATTCTGAAACTTTTCCATGTTCGAGATGAGCCATCACTTCTCTCTCCGCCGTCTCGAAACTTTCCGCAACTTGTGGCGGTGCTTGTTTTCTCAAGCGTTCAGTAAAAACTTCGAGTAAATCGTCATCCATCCCTTGGCTTCTCAGGAACTCATCCTTGTCATTTTGCAAAAGGCTTTCCGGAAGATCCAACCTCCAGTTGCCTTGCTCGTCTTTACCAAAACTAAAGTGTATCAGGTGGATTCCGTCCAACTTACGGCTATCACCCACCCATTCAGGATCGAGGCAAGCGAGCGAAATCATAGCCTCCTTTTTGTCGATAGACTCACCCACCACTACTCTTACTACATCCGGAGAGGCGAGTAATCGCCATGGATAGCTTGCACGGGCTTTGGCGGAAAATGCCCCGCGCATCGCTTCCATCCGCAAGTCCCAATCGCTCGGCCACTTTTCGGAATAGCCTCCAAGATAGCCTAACACTTCTATCTGCTGCTCTTCAGCATAAGCTTTCTGAAAACCATCTAAAATCTTAAGTGGACTATGATCTGTTAGATCACTTACTTTAAAATTACTTTTGATTTTCTCTTTCAATCGATTAGACGATCTCATGATCAAATTTCCAATTTCTAGAACCCGCTGTTTCATCATCCATATTTCCAATTCAGACAAGCGTTCTCGCAATGGAGCAGTGTAAGCAAAAACGGCATTCTCATAAGACGCCAACAACGGTGCCGCACGCCAGCCCTTCTCTCCTTTGATTAAAGCGACAGGATATACCTGTAAACTATTCTGATCCAATTCCTCATCCTGCGTCACTATCACCGCAGCAAATTCTCCATCTTGGCGCATCTCTTCAACGATCAACTTTCCTTTCCCAATTTGGGACGATAAATTTTTAATCGATTCCTCAATTTGCTTAAACTTTCTCTCCGTAATGTTTGGCGACAGAGCCGTATCCTCTCCTCCTTTTAGATCCACTTTTCCATCCCGCACTTTTTCCAAATATTCAAGCGCCACCTGCCCCGGCTCCTTTGCCAAAGCGGACACGATCATAAGGATGCATAGGATAGAGAAAAGACCTTTCACGACTTCAAAGATGTCCAAAACTCACAAGTTGTCCAATGACGTCTTTCCTGATCGATAAATTATAGACCGTAGTGCTAGCGCCCCAAGATGCTTCGGGATTGCTCCAAGCTTAGCTTATGCCGCTCTTCCCAATCAATCACTGAGGGCTGGACATAGCTGCGTTTTCTGGACTCGGTGTAGTCATTTCTTGGCTTATCTATACGATCCGCTTTCCCTTCTCTGGCGCTTTGATATTCAAGGGTGTTCGTTTTATAAGGATCTCCTGTATATATTTTTTTATCCCCATATGGCGCTATCTTACGATTCTGCTTAGCTTGCGTCTTAAACCTCGAACCATCCGTATCACCCTTGTATTCACTGACTTCGTAGGTCTTTTTACCCCACCAGCTTTTCTTTTCGTAATCGCCAGTTTGATAAGCCTTTTTTTCGATATTGCCTTTAAAATAAGGACTTTCGCGCTGGAGCTCAAATGAACTTCGCTTGTTAGATTTCGGAACCCAATTCCCCTCCGCATCTTGCTTGAAGCCGCCGCTTTCGGAGAGACGTTGAGAAAGCGAAGTCGGCGTACTTGATGCCCCATCAGCAGGATCTTCAGTCTTGTTCGCGCAACCTATCACAAGCAGTAGAAACGCGCTAAAAAATGACAGTTTAGAAATCATTAGTTCTGCTTCATCATCTTGGACTCAAGCACCTGGTCAGGAATCGCACCACGCTCCAGGGCTTGGCTATAATAATGCTGAGCATCCTTCATCCGGCCTTGATTTGCACAGATCATTGCAATGTTAAAATAAGGCTCACTGGGCATCGGATCTGCAGCAATAGCTCCTTTGAATTGTGACTCTGCCGCTTCCGCATTTCCAAGCTGATGATAAACAGCTCCTAACAACATATAACTTTTAGCATCATCAGGTGCTAACTCGATCGCACGTAGCAGATACGGCTCTGCTTTCGCTAGATTATCGAGTTGCATGTATGTGAAACCTAACATCCGCTTTGCATAGGGATTGTTATTATCTAGCTCGATCGCTTTCTCAAAACGCGACAATGCTTGTTCCGGCTCTTGAAGTTTTAAGAGCACGACTCCCAACCTGCAAATTGCCGGGATATGTCCAGGATGCTGCTCTATCATCATTTCAAATAATTCTCGCGTCGAATGCAAACGACCCGATAAATACGCTTTGGTTGCCGCTCGATTGTAACTCTCTAGCTCAACGTTTAGCTTAGTAATTTCACGTCCAACCGTCACACGATCTCTTGCAAAGGTGGGAGATAAAAATTCACCGTCCACATTTTGATCTGCGACTAGCTTCTGTTCTTCCGAACTGAGCAACAATTCCGTACCATCAAAAAGCTCAATAGCCTCCTTCAAACGATCATCTTCTTGTCCCAAGCTTTTCACTGCATCCACTAACAAATCTTTCGCCTGACGCCTTCTTTCCTGAACCCGAAGTTGTCTACGGATCACTTCCCTCAATATCTCAAGCTCTTCGGAATCCACAGTCGCCTGTCCACTCGTTAACAATAACTCCTCCTGCCGTAATTTTTCGGTCAATTCAGAAATCCGCTTGTCTTGCTCGCGTTTCTCTTGGTGCAGGCGATTGATCTGTGACTTCGCAATCGCCAGATTTCTCTTCGCTTCATTAACCTCATCTTTCGCAGCGTTGTTATCTAGACTCAAACGATCAACCTGCTCCTGCTTCTCCCTCAATGATCTCGATAAACCAACATTCTGCGCGACAAGCTCTTCGATTCTACCCGATTCATTAAGCTTCAACAACGCAGCCATCTGTTCACGTTCACGCAGCAAACCATCACGTTCTTCCTGAAGCTCACTGTAGGCTGCGCGACTTTCTTCTAGTTCGTTTTTTAAACTCGAAATCTGCTTGTTCGCCGCTTCTAACAGATTACTTTTTTCAGTAAGCACTCGGTCCATCTGTTTCATCTGCCGCAACTGACCTGCGACAACTTCATTGGAAACCTGACGCTCCGTCTCAAGATCACGCTTCATATCTGCCTGCTTCTGGCGCATCTCAGCGGCCTGCTTCTTCATTATCTCTAAATCTGCCGTCAAAATCTCAATCTTCGAGAGCGCTTCATTGTGATCTCCTCGGCTGGTCTTCAATGCCATTCCCATCACTTGCTTTTCTTGATTCAACTGATCAATCCGCTCATTTAACGATTTCATTACTCCCTCCATCGGGGCAGACATCATTTGTCCACGTAACGAACTCACCTCTTGCTGGGCCGCTTTTAGTTGAGAGAGAATGACCTGATTTTGTTTGCGCAAATCTTCAACTGCTGTGTCTCGAGTCGATTGTTTAGACGCCGCTTCTACTTTTTTGATCTCTTTTTTTAAACGCTCCAATTCTGCTTCCGCATCTTTTAAACGGCGTGCCTTGAGTGGATCGACCTCCAAGACTCCTAGGTTTGGCGATTTTTCCTCTTTTGGAGGGTTAATAAATTCACCTCGCACCTTATCTCCACCCTCTAACTCCGCGATCACCCCGCGATCTTTTTTAAGCTTATCACCCGCCTTTTCCTGAACACCAGCAAGTGCCTTGGCGGTCAAATCGTGTCGGTTTTTCACCATATCCGCTTTCCAATCCGGATAAAATTTTCGCACCGAACCAAATAAATCCGAAGCTTGCTGATATTTGTTCAACGCCCCAACAAAATCTTGATCCTTCTCCAACTGCTGCGCCGCACGAACCGCAAGATAGCCCTGAAAATAAACATCCGATGGATCAAACTGAGGGATATTTGGAGCCTCAGCCACGACTCGACCTTGCATGAACCAGATCATACTAAAAATCATTGCCCATACCAGGCACGCTTGGGATCGTGTTTTCCCTTTCAACATCAGGCGAATGACTACCATTCGTGGATGCTTTCGCAAGCCCAATCTCCCAGCGCTTATGCTCATGAAACTCAACGCTAGCCGCATGTTTCAACCCTCATCTCAAAGCCTTAATTCGCATTTTAATTAAGATCTGCTAAATAGCACTAAGCACTACATATTGTTTATTAACATTAATTTTCATACTACATATTGTGCCAAGACCCACTACCAACTTGCCACTCAAAAAATTTTTCGTAAGCTCCGTTCATTAAGGAAATCACTCCCTCACCCCTTTCCCAAACTCCTGCTTACCACGATTATGTATCTTAAAACTCTCGAAATTCACGGCTTCAAATCTTTCGCCGATAAAACCGTCTTCGAATTCGCCGAAGGTGTAACGGGTATTGTCGGTCCTAACGGCTGCGGCAAATCCAACGTGGTAGATGCCATTCGCTGGGTCTTGGGTGAAACTTCCGCAAAGGCCCTTCGTGGTGGGGAAATGGCAGATGTTATTTTCAACGGCACTGAGAAACGCAAACCCCTCGGGATGGCAGAGGTCACACTGACAATGGCCGATTGTGAAGAATCTCTCAAAGTCGACTACAACGAAGTCTCCATCACACGCCGCGTATTTCGTGACGGTCGCTCCGAATATCGTCTCAACGGAACGCTCTGCCGTCTCAAAGACATCCACGACATGCTCATGGATACCGGTATCGGCCGCACCGCTTACTCAATCATGGCACAAGGCCAGATCGACCAAATCCTTTCCTCAAAACCCGAGGAACGCCGCGCCGTTTTCGAAGAAGCCGCCGGCATCACAAAATTCAAACGCGAGAAAAAAGACGCCCTTCGCAAACTCGAATACACCGAAGCTAATCTGCTCCGCGTTTCCGATGTTCTAGCAGAACAAGAGCGCCGCATGAACTCCCTCAAGCGCCAAGTCGCTAAAGCACGCCGCTTCCAAGCACTCTCCACTGACTACCGCGTGCTCGACACCCACCTTGCACACAAACGCTACGTCGAAATCACCGCTGCTCGTGCTGAACTTACCAACTCGATCCGCTCACTTGACGCGCAAGATTCACATCTAGATCGTCAGCTTCCTGAGAAAGAAGAAATCGTCGCCGAAGCCCGCACTGCGGCCCGCCAGTTCGAAGCTGAACTCGCTGAACTTCGACAAAAACTTAACGAACACCAAAACTCCCTTGCTTCCGCTCAAGCACGCATTGCTTTCAACAACGAGCGTAAATCCGAGCTCGAAGGCCGCATCTCTCAAAACCATTCCGACATTTCCTCCACCCGCGAAAAACTCGCTCAACAAGAATTCGATTTTACCGCCGCCAGCGACCAACTCGACCAACTCAACCGCCACATCGCCGAGCAGGAATTACAACTCGCAAAACAAGAAGAACAGACGCTCGGCGCTCGCGAAGCACGCGCCAACCTCGAGTCTTCACTGCGCGCATCTCGTACCGAGGCCAACCAAACTCAAACTTTGATCGCCTCCATGCAGGCGAAAATCGAATCCTCCCTCGCACAGTTAGAAGGCAATCGTGAGCGTGCACGCCAACTCGCTGAGGAAGAACAACGTCTCAACATCGGCGTTGAAGAACATATCTCGCAACAAACTCAAATCGCTACTTCAGTCAACGAAACCGGAAACAAGTTAACTGAGCTCGAAGAAACTTTCCAAGCAGCCGAACGCACCTATCAACATACCCGCGGTGATCTCGATGCATCACGTAAATCCGCAACGGAATCTAACGAAATTCTCGCTCAACGCGCCGCTCGTTTCGATGCTGTAAAACAACTTGTCGCCTCGGGTGAAGGATTCGCTAAAGGCACTCAAAATCTCCTCAAAGGACTCGATACCCCAGAACAATTCAAAACCTCCATCGAAGGTGTGCTCGCCAACTTCATCCGCGCTGATGAAAACGCAGCCCGAGCCATCGAAGCAGCTCTGGGAGCAAAACTCCAAACCGTCCTCGTCTCCGACTCACAAATCGCTGAGTCTTTAATCCAACGTCTCACCGAGAAAAAACTCGGCCAAGCGGCGATCCTGCCAAAAAATCTTATTCCCATCGCCTCAGGAACCCAAATGGAAACTCTCCCATCCGGAGCCACCGCATGGGCTCTTGATAAAATAAAATCCGAACCACAAGTCGCTGCAATTATTGAACAATTGTTAGACAAAACTCTCATTGTTCCAGACCTAAGAACTGCACTCAAACTTCGCGCCGATTATTCCACTCTGACCTTCGTTACCCTCGCTGGCGAAATGCTTTCCCCAGAAGGAACGATCCAAGGTGGTGCAACTTCTGAAAATTCCACCTCGCTACTAGAGCGCCAAAACGAAGTTCGCTCACTCGAAAAAGAAGTCTCTGAACTCCGTAGAGCCGATGAAGAAGCACGTAAACGCGTCACCACTCTTGAAGCCGCACTTGAGGCCAATCGCGAATCTGTCGAAACCGCACGCGAACGCCTGCAACGCCAAAAAGTCGAACTCTCCACTCTTCAGGGCCAACTCTCACTCGCCACTCGCGAAGTCGAAAACTTCAATACCCGTATCGAAAATGTTCGCTGGGAGCGCTCTGAATTAGAGAAGCGTGAAAACTCAGCTACCGATTCACGTCAATCTCTCGAATCCGAACTCGCCGCCACCCGCCAGCGCCTCGAATCTATCGAAGACCAAACTCGCTCGCTGCAATCACAGTCAGATTCCGCTCTCTCCTCAGAACAAGAACTTCTTGTCGCACTCAATGAGCTCCGCACCAATCTCGCAGTCGAGAAACGGGCGAAGCAAGCAGCTGAGGAACAACAACGTCCGATGGAAGCTCGTCTCTCCGAGCTACGCGAAATCGCAATCCGCCGCGAGACCGAAATCGAAAATTTCCAACAGCGCATTCATTCATCCATCGATGAAAATACCTCACTTTCCTCCCAAGTCGAAACCCATCAAATCGAGGCAGAAGATCTCCAACAAGAACTCTCGTCCCGCTCCCAAGGCCGCAACGAGTTAATCAAAAACATCGAGCTCGCGGAAGCTGGCCTATCCGATATCCGCAAGCAGCTAGCGGCCATCAATGAACAAAAAGGACGCGAAGAAATCTCTGCCACTAAACTCGATCTGCGCCTCGAAAACCTTCTCTCTACCACCGAGGATCGTCACCAAATCACCCTCGAATCCTTCGAGCCAGACGCCCATTTGCTTCTCAGCACGCTCCAAACTAGAAACGCTCGCAACGCCTCCGGCGCTGATGAGACCGATCCAGACGTTGAGATTGCCAACGCATCTTCAGACGACTCCGTTGAAATTCCAGACCTCCCTGGCGAGCCGAACTGGAACCACATCGAAACCCTTGTCCAAGACCTCAAACGCAAAATCGAGTCCATGGGACCTGTAAACGTCGATGCCATTGAAGAATACGACGAACTCGAAGAGCGCCATAGCTTCCTTCGTAACCAACACGACGATCTCGTTGCCTCTAAAGCCGAGCTACTCGAAGTTATCGAACGCATCAATGAGGAAACTCAGCGCCGCTTCTCCGAGACGTTTGCACAAGTTCGGATCAATTTCCGCGACATGTTCAAAGAACTCTTTGGTGAAAAAGGCCAGGCCGATCTCACCCTGCTCGACGAAAACGATCCTCTCGAATCCGGCATCGAAGTCATCGCTAAGCCACCAGGCAAAAAACTCCAGTCCATCACGCTCCTCTCCGGCGGTGAGCGTTCGATGACCGCCGTCGCTCTCCTGTTCTCAATCTACATGATCAAACCCTCTCCATTCTGCGTCCTCGACGAGCTAGATGCCCCCCTCGACGAATCCAACATCAATCGTTTCGTGAAGGTTCTCGACCGCTTCATCGATCGCTCACAATTCATCATTGTCACCCACTCCAAGCGCACCATGGCTCGCGCCGATGTGATGTATGGCGTGACGATGGAAGAATTTGGCGTTTCGAAACCGGTAGGTATGCGCCTGACCGCCTCCTCGGATGTCAAAGCCGATGCCAAGTCCGCGGCTCAGAAGGCAGCCCTCAGACTTGATGCTTGAGAAACCTGAGCCTTTTACGAAACTCCACCTAATCCTCCAAGTTTACCAGCTTGCAATCTAAGGCGATGCACTGAAAACTGACTTCGTCGCTTAGCTCCTGAACCTCATCATTTTTCGTCTCCTATGTCAAAACGCTATCTCACCCCAATTTTCGTTCTGAGCATCTTCACCAGTCTCGCTTTTGCCGATCCTGTCGAAGTCAACGGCATCGCCACCAAAGTCAACGGAAAGGTCATCACGAAAAACGAGGTCTCGTTCCTACTGGCTCCCATCTTCTCACAGCTCTCTACCCAGTTCCCAAGACGTGGCCCCGAATTCGTAAGACAGTTAGAAGAAGCACAAAAAAAAGTCCTACAAGAACTCATCGACCGACAAATCATCCTTGATGAATTCAAGAAGCTTGGGGCATCCATCAATTCCACTATCGTTGATGAAGAAGTCAAACGCCAGATCAACCAGCTCTATAATGGCGATGAAAAGAAATTCCGTGATGAACTAAAAAAATCCCGTCTAACTATGGAAGGCTACCGCGAAATGACCCGCGAAAAAATGGTGGTACAAGCCATGCGTGCCCAACAGTTTTCAGACGCACCGCCCGCCCTACCGAACGAAATTCAAAACGAATATAACAAAGTCAAAGACACCCTCCGTGATGTCACTCAGGACAAAATTACATTCCAGAAAATCTTCATTCCTTCAGCTGATACCGATAACGCAGTCGCAACTCCGGATTCTCAACTCGCCCTCGCTGAAGATCTAGCTAACAAAATCAACGCTGGCGCAGACTTTGCAGAAATCGCAAAAACTTATTCCAAAGACGCCTTCGCCGCTCAAGGCGGACTCCAAGAGAACGTCCTAAGAACTGATCTCTCCTCAGAATTTGCCGCCATCATTTTCGAGTCTCCCACAGATAAAGTCGTAGGTCCCTTACTTGACCCTCGTGGTTTCACCGTCATCAAAATCATCAGTAAGAACCTTGGCCCTGCACCGTCCCTTCCCGCAGTCCGCTCGATGATCGAAGAGCGCGTCACTCGCAACAAAACCTCCGCCCAATACGAGCGCTGGATCGAATCCCGTCGCAAACGTGCGATGATCGAATCCAAACTCTAAGCTTTCACAGACGAGTCCTGTTCCATGGAAGAGCGCTACGAAATCAGAGGAAAAATTGCACAGGGAGGCCTGGGCTCAGTTTACAAAGCTCATGATACGCGCATGAGTCGCGATGTAGCGATCAAACGCATCCTTACCAGCGATAGCGAATCCTCTGCAACCGAGGAAGCAACCCGCCAACTCATCAAAGAAGCGAGCGCACTTGCGTCCCTACAGCATCCCAACATCGTCACCATTTACGATGTCGGCAAAGACGAAGACGGCCCCTTCGTTGTGATGGAATTACTCACCGGTCAAACCCTTGAGGAGATCATCTCCAACGCATCTTTCACTTGGGAAGATTTTCGCCAACTCGCCATGCAATCTTTGGAGGCACTGATCGCCGCCCAAGAACTCCATATCATTCACCGCGATATTAAACCCGGCAACATCATGCTCACTTGGCTGCCATCAGGTAAGTTCCAAGTGAAAGTCGTCGACTTCGGCCTCGCGAAACTCTCAACCAAACCTTCACTCCAAACCATCGATCAATCCGATGGCGTTTTCGGTTCCATCTACTTCATGGGGCCAGAACAATTTGAGCGCATACCCATTGATCATCGAGTCGATCTTTATGCCCTAGGCAGTGTTTTCTACTACGCCCTCACCGGCACATACGCCTTCGATGGCGAAAATGCAGCCGAAGTCATGGCCGCACACTTGCAGCATCAGGTCACACCTATTGAGGAAATTCGCGCAGGTATCCCACTCTGGGCCTGTAACTGGATTATGTGGCTCATTAATCGCCAACCTTCAGACCGACCCGATTCCGCACGCGACGCGCTTCATGTTTTCATGCAAAACGATAGCGCTCATCGCTCGCCAGAATTAAGCACAGGTGAAATCACTCCACCCGCCCCGGCCGAGCCCTCAAAGCGTCCAAAACTCATCATTCCCGGCGCCGCACCCACTCCAAAAATCGTTGAGGAAACCAAACCCTTACAATCCCTCAAAAAAACCGCATCGATTTCAAAGGCTCTCACTCCTCCAGAAGGTTCAAAGCCTAGCATTCATTCCACGAGTCAAACCTATCAAAATCCTGAACCACCTGCACCGGAGCCTAAACCCGTAGCGACACCGCGAGAACCGCCCCAAATCCAATCTGTTTTATCAAAGGCTCCTGTAACTCCCACTCTAGCCAGGCCCGCTCCAACAGCGTCAGCGTCTACATCTCCCCCCCTGAAGCCAATTCTCATAGATAGCGCTACCTCGCCTACACCCACATCACCTGCTTCAAATCTCGTTAGATCTACTCCGGGAATCTCCCTTGCAAAAAAAACAAATACAAACAAAAATCTAACCGAAACATCCAGCTCTGCAGAGCAAGTAGCTCCAGTTCCAGCACCAAAAAAAGGAATATCTAACA
>JBILMI010000043.1:0-14534 GCA_044375585.1 Luteolibacter sp. | reverse complement strand
AAGGCACTGAGTTAACATCAAGGTCCTGATGCGCAAGTGTTGCAATCGCGATGTCATCAAGTCGGATTTTTGTGAGCGTCGTGGCGTGTCCTGAACCGCGCAATGGATCGCTGTTGATCTCTTCGACCAGTTCCTGAATGGTGTGTTCTCCATCGCCGATGACATGAGGTGGTTCGCGCCGTGCGGCAGCGACAAGTCGCCCCCCGATGACGAGTAGACGGTAATCCTGACCAGATAGGTATCGCTCCACCATGACATTAGAGCTTACTTCATGCGCAGCTGCATAAGCAGCCAGAACGTCTTCTCGGGATTCGATATTAGCTGCCACTCCCTTGCCTTGTTGGCCATCACGGGGCTTGATGACCACCGGGCCTCCGAGCTCACGAGCGGCGGTCCACGCATCCTCTGCATCGCTAACTGGACGCCCCTTGGGGACCGGCACTCCCGCGGCTTCTAACAGATATTTGGTAAGTTCTTTATCTTGCGCAATTGTTTCAGCAATCGCACCAGTGCTATCACATTCTGCGGCTTGAATGCGGCGTTGTTTACAACCCCATCCAAACTGCACCAAACTCCCATCGGTAAGCCGGCGGAAAGGTATGCCACGAGCAACTGCAGCGGAAACGATCGCACCCGTGCTAGGTCCAAGACGAACATCTTCATCGAGTTCGCGCAACCGATTCAAAGCATCTGATAAATCAAAAGGTAAACGACTGCGTGCCGCAACGCAGAGTTCGAAAGCGAGCTCAACCGCAAGGCGTCCTACAGCCTCCTCAGTGTATTCGACAATCACTTGATAGACAGCGGGATCCAGAGTGATGACCGATCGACTGAATGCGACGGGACAACCCGCTTGAGCCTGTAATCCCAGCACAGCCAATTCCAGCGCATTGGCCATGGTAGCGTTGGGCGGAAATGAGCCAATCTGCGGAAAACGTTCACGTAGGCGATCCTCGAATCCAGGCAGATGATCGAAACAATGTTCCTGATCACTAAAATTGACGAGCAATTGAATCGCTTGATGCAGACCCCAAAGATTCGGCCCACGCAACACTCGGATATTCAGGATAATCATGGATTAAAGGTATTCAAAGATACGGAAATGGGAGCCATCATGCTAGACTCCGTGCTGTCGATTGGATCAATCGAAAAGGTTTCAGCACCCGTGCGCATGACGTGAAGGGCAACATCAAGCGCCCATGCTGCGGCAACTGCAGCCAATACGGTTTTCAATCGTTCGGCCGAAGGTTGACCTCCGAAAAACGGAATCTGTGCTAATGGCAGGAGAACGGATTCTTCAATCCCATTGCCGAGGATTAAATCGCCACCACTAACATAGACAACCCTTCCTCCTCGTGCGCGATGCTCTTTCAGCACAGGAAGATCTTGATCAGCAGCAAAGAAAATCACTTCCCCATCACACAACGGTGCCATTTCCACCACCATCGGATCGACTGCATCTAACACTGCCACTCCACTCGGTAACACCACGTCCACCTGACTGCGAAAGACCTTAAAAACTTCCTCAGATGTCTTAATGTAATAGTCGTTGTAGTGTTGATCAGGATCAATTCCAGTAACCACCGCGACTTGGCATCGGTCATAGGCCAAACCTTGGCCAAGAATTACTTCCGCGGAGTTTTCAATCACAGCCGCATCCACTGAATGGTTCATCAAGATCTGCCTAGCGCAGCGCCAATTTCCGCAATCACCGTTTTCCACCTTACGTCGATCGAGAAATAAACCATCATCACAGGCAAGGCCGGTGAATTTCCCACTGAGTCGCAAAAATTCTGCCACCCAATGTGCGACCTCGGTAACCCCGCCATTTCCTGTGATCCCTACCACCGGGATTCGCCCAGTTTCACCGTTCGGAAATAAATGATCAACGATCGCGCGCCCAATTGGGAGTAACTCACCTGATGCCAGTTGCTGGTGAGCGATCAAGCAGGGAGACTCTACCACACCGGCAATAACTCCATTTCGGCTAGCCAATGGCAATGAAACATCATCTACCAACAAATCCACACCGGCTATATCGAGACCGATCACACGCGCCGCCAAACAGGCAGCCGCCGACGTAGCTGGATGCACCTGATCAGTAACATCGACTGCCACGCCCCCGTCCTTGGTTTCCATCCGCGACGCAGCAACTAATTTACCGCCAACCACAAGCAAGCGGTAGAGCTGTCGCTCGTCCGGCGCGGTGGGAACATCGTCTGGATCTAACACGGGCAAACCGCAAGATGCCAATAGATGGGAACTCAACTCAGAATCGCGGGCAATCCCTTGAGCAATCGCCCCAGTGCGGTCAGTTTGAGCTGCCCAAATCCGCCGCTGGAGCGAGCCGTAGCCAAGTTGAACGAGATTATCACTAGATAATCGAATGGCTGGTATCCCGCGATCCTTGGCCGTCGCTGCATCCACAATACATGCTGTATTAGAACCTAACAGATATCGAAGTGCTATCTCGCGCAGATGGACATGAGTAGCCTCAATATCATAGGGCGTATCTTCTATCGCAGCCATGACCAACTCCCGCGCAGCGTCGAGGCAGGCGCGCGTGATTTGCTCATGCCATGCCTGCACCACGACTTTATAAACTCCTCTAATCCCCGTCTCGCGGGCTCGTCCAAATCCGCCGGGTGTGCCGGCAATGTTCTGGAGCTCCAATGCCACATGCTCAAGAATATGCCCCGGCCAAGTTCCTTCCTGCAAACGCCGCACAAAACCTCCCTCTTCACCATAACTGCAACGGTGCTCGGATAAAGTTGGCAGCCATTCACATAGCCGATCCACAAAGCCGGGTAGTGTATTGGACGGATAATCCTCCAACTCGCCAATATCGACCCAAGCTTCCAAGACCGGCCGATAAGTCCATATATTAGGTCCTCGTATGGATAGAATTTTGAGAAAACGAATGTCGCGGGGTTTCATGAAATCGAGAATGACAGCATTGAATAACCGCTGTGCCTGCAGGCTTTCTTCTCGATTATGAATGGCAAATCAAGCATCGTATCTAAAAATATATCAATATCACGACCTCCAGCGAAATAAAATAGTTTGCATGATCCATAAATCGAGGCAAAACCCGCCTCTGCCGATCACTGAGTTTGGCACCAGTGAACTGAAACTATAGCCATTTTTCAATGATCCCAACCGGCCTTCCAGATTCGCAATCCCCTACAGAGTTCGTCCCAGAACCATGGCGCAACGAGATCGCATCCATCTTACTAAAGGGAGAATCCGTAATCACCTGCCTTGAGCTCGATCTTAATTTAAAGCTCCGCTTCGACCATGGCATCATCGCGTTAACCAATCGCCGCCTAATTTCCAAGGCACCCGGTGACCATGAATGGAAGCACTGGGAATTACGCCCCACTCTAATACTAAAGCATAGCGACTACTCTGGGGTAGGCACTTTAGATCTGAAGGATGATCTGGGTTTGCTCGCATGCTGGCGCCATACCCTCGGCCGGGACATGGCTGTGCGGCGGCTAATCGAACAATTTCAGGAACTCATCTCTTCAAGATTAGAAAATCGCACGATGGCTCTCCACTCAGATGCGGTTTGCCCAGTCTGCGAGAGCACGATCCCACGAGGAAGCGATGAGTGCCCCAACTGTGCCAAAACCCTTCACGCCCCACCTTCTGCGTGGACATTATTCCGATTATGGCGCTTTGCAAAACCCTACAGGCGTCCTCTGTTTGGCGGCTTCATTCTCACTCTACTGGCCACCGCCGCCACTTTAGTTCCTCCTTACCTGACCATGCCGCTGATGGACAAGGTGCTCATCCCTTTTCAAAACGGTAAACCCATCGACAATCAATTGGTCACGTGGTTACTGACTGGCCTAGTCGGCGCGGCATTCCTTGCTTGGCTACTCGACTGGGCAAAAAATTACATTCTCGCGCTTGTCAGTGAACGCATCGGCTCTGATCTCCGCACCACCACCTATGAGCACCTTCAGGGACTTTCACTTGAATACTTCGGCGGCAAACGCACCGGCGACCTCATGGCACGCATCTCCTCAGGCAGCGACCGCATCTGCGTATTCCTTTCCTCTCACCTGTTAGACTTCGCCACAGATATCCTGATGATCCTGATGACCTCGGTGATTCTGGTTTCGATCGATCCGTGGTTGGCTCTGGTAACATTGGCTCCGTTGCCATTTATCGCATGGTTGATTCACCTCGTTCGCAACAAACTCCATCACGGCTTCGATCAAATCTATCGAATCTGGTCAGAAGTCACCAGCGTACTTGCAGACACCATTCCAGGCATTCGAGTGGTAAAAGCCTTTGCTCAAGAAAAGCGTGAAGCTCAACGCTTCCGAGAAGCAAACGCTCGCAACCTCGCCGTAAACGACCGAGTTAACAAGGTATGGTCACTCTTCACTCCAACGGTGACATTTCTAACAGAAATCGGACTATTGGTCGTTTGGGGCTTCGGCATCTGGCAGGTTTCCAAGCACGCAATCACCGTCGGTGTTTTGATCGCTTTCCTGACATATATTAATCGCTTCTACTCGCGCCTCAGTTCGATGAGCCGCATCGTTTCCGTATCCCAAAAGGCAGCCGCTGGAGCGAAACGAATCTTCGATATTCTCGATCATGTTTCCAGCGTTCCAGAACCAACGCATCCGGTGCACCTAAAGCACGTAAGCGGCGCGCTCGAATTACAAAATGTCAGTTTCCGCTACGGCACCCGCACGATCTTGAATGATGTAAGCATTAGCATCGAACCCGGCGAAATGATTGGTCTAGTGGGTCACAGCGGATCCGGCAAGAGCACGCTGGTCAACCTAATCTGCCGCTTCTACGACGTCGCCGAGGGCTCCATCCGACTCGAGGGAGTAGACATCCGCTCACTACCCATCTCTGAATACCGGCGCAACATCGGACTAGTATTGCAGGAGCCGTTTTTGTTCTTCGGAACAATCGCGGAAAACATCGCTTACGGCAGCCCCGAGGCAAGCCGTAAGGAAATCATCGCAGCAGCTCGCGCCGCTCACGCGCATGAGTTTATTCTGCGGCTGCCTCAAGGTTACGACTCATTGGTCGGTGAGCG
The DNA here is from genome assembly GCA_044375585.1 of Luteolibacter sp. Taxonomy (GTDB): domain Bacteria; phylum Verrucomicrobiota; class Verrucomicrobiia; order Verrucomicrobiales; family Akkermansiaceae; genus Luteolibacter. The sequence goes on along the minus strand of JBILMI010000043.1, from coordinate 9,463 downwards.
CGGCCAAGCACTGTCCGGCGGCGAGCGCCAACGTATTTCGATTGCACGAGCTCTTCTAATCGATCCACCCATCCTGATCCTCGACGAAGCCACATCATCGGTTGATACCGAAACCGAAATGGAAATCCAAGCAGCGCTAGATAACCTGATTCGCGGACGCACCACCCTCGCCATCGCTCATCGATTATCCACTTTGCGACGTGCAAATCGCTTGGTCGTTCTCGACCGTGGCCAAGTCGTAGAAGAAGGCCAGCATGAAGAATTACTTGCCAAAAAAGGCGCTTACTACCGCCTTGATCGAGCACAGACAGAATCCGCCAATGGTAGCACTCTTCCCAAAACCGAGGATGAGGGAGATTCGGTAAATCTGACTTCACTCAAGGAGATCTAACACCCATGACCAGCAACTTCCAACTGCAACGCAACTCGTTTGGGCGACTTGTGCTGATCACCGCAAATGGTGAATCGCACACAGGAGTTGAGCCATCGAGAGCATTTCCTATTTCCTCACCAAAAGAGCATATTTCTATCCTGAGCTCCGACGGACACGAACTGACATGGATTTCAAATTTGGACGAGCTCCCTACCGAAACTCGCCAACTGGTTGAGGACGCCTTGGAGGCACGCGAATTTATGCCTGAAATCAAGAGAGTGTATGCAGTCTCTGGTTATGCCACGCCATGTAATTGGCAAATCGAAACAGACCGCGGCACCACCAGCTTGATTCTCAATTCAGAGGAAGACATCAGACGCCTGACTGCACCTGCACTGCTGATCGTTGACAGCCGCGGAATTCAATTTCTGATCCGCAATCGAAACTCGTTGGATGATACAAGCCGCCGGATTCTCGACCGCTTTCTTTGAGCCATTGAAAGGCAAGCTCGTCTCCCTCGCTGGAATCTCTTTGCCAAGGCGACGACGGACCATTTTTTGATTTGGAAAAATAGCGCCGCAGACCTTGGACTGCTGAGACTCTTTATCCGTAGCTCTCAAGGTTTCACCCTTGCCATATCCTGCTAGTTCCCTCAGAAAACAAATGCTTATGAAATATACATTGCGTAAATACTTAAAACTGAGCCTCGCGTTCTGCCTCACGTTCTTGGCTTCTTCATGCTTACAGACCGAGACCGCCATCAACCTAAATAAAGACGGCAGTGGCACAATCGTTGAACAAACCGTCCTCGGTGCACAGATGCTCGCCATGATGACCCAGTTCGCTCAGCCAGGCCAGCCAGATCCTGTGCAAGAAATATTCTCGGAAGAAAAATCCAAAGAAAAAGCTCTTAATTTAGGCGCGGGCGTCGAATTCGTTAAACTTGAAATAATCAACGAAGGCGGAAAAAAAGGCGGTCGTGTTCATTACAAATTTGCCGATATCAATCTGCTCAACATCAACCCTGCAAGTGGCCTCGAGGCGATGAATGATGGAGCAGCCAAAGAAGTAAAACCAGATGAGTTCGTAAAATTCAAATATACTGATGGCAAACTTTCACTCATCACTCCACCAACTAACTTTGATGAAATGGCCATACCAGCAGAAGCCGAAAATCCAGAAATGGAAGCCATGGCTAAACAGATGATGGCCGATCTGCGGGTGACCCTGAAAATCCATTTGCCAGGTGGAATCGAGAAAACGAACGCCAGCTATGTCGATGGAAATACGGTTACCGTCATGGACGTCGAAGTTGGAAAAATGTTCACTCAGAAGGACGCCATGAAGAAAATCGCAGCAACGGCTAAAACCGACAAAAAGGCGGCGCTAGAAGCATTCTCAAAACTCGATGGCATCAAAATTGAGACCAAAGATGACGTCAGTATTAGCCTGAAGTAATCACCCAACCTCCAATCATAAAAAAAAGCGCACCGGGTTTCCGGTGCGCTTTTTTTATTAGAGTGAAAATCAATGCTCGCGGCAGAATTGCTCGAAACGAGTAAGACCCTCATTGAGCACGTCTAGCGTGGTGCAATAGCTGATACGGATACCCTCGTCATAACCAAAAGCGATACCTGGAACTGCCGCCACTTTGTAACGGGAGAGGAGTTTATCGCAAAGGTTCATCGACTTCATACCCATCTGGCCGGTGTAAACAAAGAAGTAGAAAGCGCCTTTTGGCTCAACCACACGAATGTTTGGAATTGCTGACAAGCGTGAGAAAACGAACTGGCGTTTCACATCATACTCACCACGAAGATCCTCGATGAATGATTGATCACCTTCCAATGCAGCGAGAGCACCGTATTGTGCAAAAGTCGTTGCATTCGAAACGGTGTGGTTTTGAACTTTATCAATCGCATCTGCAACTGGCTTCGCAGCAGCAGTGTAGCCCAAACGCCATCCGGTCATCGAATACGCTTTAGAAAAGCCGTTCACGGTGATGGTGAGATTGTAGAGATCTTCGCTGAGCGATGCGATCGAGACGTGTTTGTTATCACCATAAACAAGTTTTTCGTAGATCTCGTCAGACAAGATCATGATATCCTCAGCAACGGCGATTTCACCCAACGCAAGAAGCTCTTCTTTCGTGTAAATCGCACCGGTTGGGTTACCTGGAGAATTGATGATGACCATCTTGGTCGCAGGAGTCATCGCATCTTCAAACTGCTCAGGAGTCATTTTCCAACCGGTCGATTCCTTGGTCTCAACCATGACAGGAACACCACCCGCAATGCGGACCATTTCTGGATAAGAAACCCAATAAGGAGTCGGGATGATCACTTCATCACCTTCTTCGATCACAGCAAGAATCGCATTGAAGCATGCCATTTTCGCACCGGCGGTCACGCAGATCTGATTCGCTGGGTAATCGATGTTGTTATCATTTTTGAACTTCTCGGAAAGCGCTTGGCGAAGCTCTGGAATACCACCGGACGGCGTGTATTTGGTGCGACCTTCCATCAGCGCTTTGATGGCTGCCTCTTTAATGTGGAGTGGCGTATCAACCTCTGGCTCGCCGCCGGCGAGCGCGTAAACTTCCTCGCCTTTGGCGATCAGTGCTTTGGTCTCCGCAGTAACCTTGAGTGTGAGTGATGGGGAAACCTTATCGATTCGTGATGAAATGCTATGCATGGTGGGCGCTGTAATTGATTTTCAGAACTATTTCGCACGATCTCCGTAGTGCACAACAGTTCATGAGGCACCACCGAAACGGGCGGCGCTTGTTGTGGCTTCTCCCCTTCCCTGTGGCAAGAGAAATGCTTTGGAATCCACTCCAGAAAAGGAGAAAGCCGCTAACTCATTAAGAGTCAGCGGCTTTCATTGGTTGCGGGAGCAGGATTTGAACCTACGATCTTCAGGTTATGAGCCTGACGAGATACCTGACTTCTCCATCCCGCGTTTGGATGTTTCCGCCTTTCGGTGGACGCAAGAAGTAACCGCCTAATCTAATCAGGCGCAAGGTAAAATTTTGCTTCTTGGTTATTTTTTGATTCAATGGCGCCACAGATGAACGTGGCAGTGGAGAAATTTCGAACCTTAAGTGAGACCGACTGGCGGGAGCTGGCTAAAAATCACTACGACATTGCGTCCGCTTTCACCACCGGCCCCCGCCTGCGTAGAGATCGTGATGAAAAACATCCGGTCGAAGATTTTCTCTTCAATTACTACCCCTACCCCATCGCATTGATGGAACAATGGCAACCCGGCTACGGCACGGTTCTGCAATTCTCAGATTTGGAAACTTTACCCATCCAGTTGAAAAATCGCCGCTATCGTATCGATGCGGATCACTGTTATCTCGACCTCGACCTGATGGATGAAAAAGAACGCCAACGATTGCAGTGGATTGTCGAGCTATTGAAAGCCACGCAGCGACACGTTCCCAACTTCGCATGCCATGGCTTACACGAATGGGCAATGGTTTACCGTGCTGAGGAAATTCGTCATGCAGCGATCGCTCCGCTGCGTTTACCTCAAGCAGAGATTGATGCACTCGTCCGCTCGCGATCGATGACCTGCACGCATTACGACGCGTTTCGGTTTTTTGCGAACGATGCAAAACCGCTGAATCGTCATCCACTCAGTCTGGATACCCGCCACGAAAACGAACAACCCGGCTGCGTCCATGCCAATATGGATCTATACAAATGGGCCGCGAAATCGATGCCATGGGTCGGCTCTGAGTTATTATTAGAAACCTACCTCCTCGCGAGCCAACTCCGAGATCTCGATATGCGCGCGAGCCCATATGATCTTTCAGATTGGAACGTCAGTCCGGTCAAAATCGAAACTCCAGAGGGACGGAGAGAATATGAGACCGAACAGCGCCGCCTTGCCTCACTAGCGAGTGATTTACGCTCTAAATTGATTCAAGCAATCCAACGAGTCATCCAGCCTTCGTGATCAAATCAAGATTTCTATGCGTTAACAGTCTGGCTTGAGCTCAAAAGCCAAACAAAACGATTGTTTTTTCAATTCACGTAGAAATAGACTGCCTACCCACCCAGCCAAACAGCAAAATCCATTCTTTATGTCGAAACGAACCACTGCCAAAACCAAGGTATCCTCACCCACTTACACCACCGCCAAACAACGTTACGCCGATATGGGCGTAGATACAGATGCGGTCATGAAGAAACTCGCGAGCATTCCGATTTCTCTCCACTGCTGGCAAGGCGATGATGTTGGTGGGTTTGAAACCACCAGCGAAGGACTCAGCGGCGGGATCGCGGTGACAGGAAACTATCCAGGAAAAGCCCGCACGCCAGATGAACTCCGTGCGGATCTTGATAAAGCACTTTCCCTTATACCAGGCAAACATCGCCTGAACCTCCACGCATTCTACGGCGAGTTCGGCGGAAAAAATGTGGATCGCGACGAGATCGAGCCGAAACATTTCAAAAACTGGATCGATTGGGCGAAGTCGAATAAAATAGGCATGGATTTCAACCCAACCTGTTTCTCTCACCCAAAAGCCGCAGATGGTTTCACCCTTTCACATTCTAACAAAGGCATCCGCGAGTTTTGGATCGAGCATTGCCAACGCTCACGCGATATCTCCGCAGCAATGGGCAAAGCGCTCGGCACACCTTGCGTGATGAATGTATGGATTCCCGATGGCTACAAAGACTCTCCCGTCGATCGCGTTTCGCCGCGCCAACGCCTCGAAAAATCCCTCGATAAAGTTTTTTCCAAAAAACAAAACCCCAAGCACATGCTCGATGCGGTTGAGTGCAAATTGTTCGGAATCGGTAGTGAAAGCTACGTTGTGGGTTCGCATGAATTCTACATGGGCTACGCCGTAAAAAATCAAAAACTCCTCTGCCTTGATGCGGGTCACTTCCACCCCACTGAAACCATCGTGGATAAACTCGGATCCGCTTTGATGTTTGTTCCAGAAATTCTGCTTCACGTCAGCCGTGGCGTGCGTTGGGATAGCGATCACGTGGTCACGCTCGACGATTCACTCCAAGGCATCGCCTCCGCCTTGGTCCGCGACAATCTTCTTTCCCGCACCCACATCGGTCTCGATTTCTTCGACGCCAGCATCAACCGCATCGCCGCATGGACCATCGGCACGCGCAACACATTGAAATCTCTACTGATTGCTTTGTTAGAACCCGCTGCGCTTCGTGAAGCCGAAAAATCTGGCGATCTCACCACCCGCCTCGCGCTTATGGAAGAACTCAAATCCATGCCATGGGGCGATGTCTGGGATGAGTATTGTAAAAGGCAAAACGTCCCCGTCGGTATGGGCTGGGTCAAAGAAACCCAGAAATACGAAGCCGCAGTTCTTTCCAAACGTAAGTAATCTCTCAAAACCAAACCCTAACACATTATCTAATTATGAATCCACTTCTTGGAGTTGTCTTTCACTGGCTCGGCGGTCTTGCCTCGGGCTCATTTTATGTTCCCTACAAAGGAGTTAAGCGCTGGTCGTGGGAAACTTACTGGCTTGTCGGTGGTTTTTTCTCATGGATCATTTGCCCTTGGTTGTTTGCCAGCCTTCTAACGACTGATGTCGTTGATGTTCTTAAAAGCCAATCTACTAGCACACTTGGCTGGACTTATCTATTCGGTGCACTTTGGGGCTTCGGTGGTCTTACCTTCGGCCTCGCCATGCGCTACCTCGGCATGTCGCTAGGCATGGGTGTCGCACTTGGCTACTGCGCCGCATTTGGCACTTTGTTACCTCCGCTTCTTAAAATCTTCATGCCGAATATTCCAGTTGCGGAATCTCTTACACAAATCGCCTCCACACACCCCGGTGTTATCACACTCATTGGTGTTGGTGTCTGCATCTTAGGCATTTGGATCGCCGCCATGGCCGGTGCCACTAAAGAAAAAGAAATGCCAGCCGCACAAAAGAAGATTTCGATTAAAGAATTCAACTTCAAGAAAGGCCTGATTGTAGCCACTTTCTCTGGTGTGATGAGTGCCTGCTTCAGCTTCGGACTCACTGCTGGCGAACCCATTGGCAAAGCCTCTATCTTAGCTGGCACTGATCCTCTTTGGTCTGGTTTACCTTCGCTCATTGTTGTCATGCTCGGCGGCTTCACCACCAACTTTATCTGGTGCGTCATGCTCAACTTCCGTAACGGCACAGGCTACGAATACCTCGCAAGCAAACAGCGCCGCCCTGCTCACACAAAAGATGGCAGTATTATTGAAAACCCGATGGACGCACCATCTGAGGAAGTCGTCACTTTATCCTCATCTGCATCATCTCAAGATCTGAACATTCCGCGTCTCCGCAACCTCTTCTTCTCAGGCCTTGCAGGGACAACATGGTATTTCCAATTCTTCTTCTATTCCATGGGTCACATCCGCATGGGCGGCTCTGATCCAGAAGGCTTCGGCTTTTCTTCGTGGACCCTGCACATGGCTTCCATCATCATTTTCTCAACCATGTGGGGATGGATTTTCAAAGAATGGAAAGGCTCCAGCAAAAAAGCTCACATGCTCATTGCTGCCGGCATCATCACTCTAATCCTCTCAACGATGATTATCGGTTATGGCACATATCTCAAAGGCGCGGGTGGTGGTCATTAATTCCCGCTCCTAACAAGGTAAAGAGTTCTTAGTTCTTAGTTCTTAGTTCTTGGTTGGGCTTCGCGCTGTATTTTTTCGAACCAAGAACTAAGAACTAGGAACCAAGAACTCTTCAATATTCCTCCTCTTCCTCACCGGGGACAGGAGGGATCACATCTTCACGTTGGAGTAATCTTTCTAGATCGAGATCTTCGATCAGATCTGCGGGCGTGCCTCTGACGATGGATGCGTAGGGAACAATGCGATCTAGCTCCGCGATCGCGCAGTGCACCATCGAGGAAACGATATCCGCATCGTATTTCTCACGTTCGAAAAGATTGGTAACACGGAACACTAACATTTCGCGATCGAGATCATACTCGAAGCCGCCGAGTGTCAGTTGTTTGTTAGCACGCATCAATAGTTCGAGCAACGCAGGCATCTGTGGCTCGGCGATAAACATCGGGCTCTCGGACACCACGCTTAGGGCATTGAGCTCAGGAAATACCTGCACGACGAGATCCACGCGGGTGTGATGCGCTTCAAAGCCAGCGCGCAAAACCTCACGGCCTTCGACGAGCTCGGTATGCCAGCCGTTTTTACCAAAAACTTCCTCTACGGATAATATCTGTCGTGAATGCGGTCTCATGCGTTGCGCCGAGATACTCGCCCTAGCACGGCCTTGGCAAGCAAGCTCCGAAATTTTCTATCGATCGGTTTCAAGGAAAGATGGAGCCCAGAGCTCTTCTCCTCATTGAAATGTAGGGTTAGCCACTTTTTATCGTCACTCATTTCCGCAATAAGAATTTCCTGCCAAAGCACCAATTGTAGGTTTTTAGAAGGGAAGAAAAACGGAAAAATCTCCAACCCAAGGGGTGTTAAAATTAGATACGCATATTTCGCCAAATGCTTAGTCAGCCAAAAACAACCCATCGCAAAGCCAATACAAGGCAACGCCCACCATGGATTTGGAAGCTCTGGATGATCTTCCCGATAGAGCCCAGTCGCCAACAAGGTCGCTGCCATGCCCATCCAAATCGCACCCAACACCGCAAACCCAATCGCCTGCCCAGATCGAGTAAATCTCAGTTCTTTATCCGGTTCACTGATCATCTATCAACGATCTTTCTCATGATCCTCTTGCTTCACCCGAACTCCTTGCACATCGAAGGTCACAAAATCGTCCCCGTCCTTACTGCGGCGCCAAGAGTTAAGCAAAACCACGATCCCAAGCCCCATCACCACGAATGAAGCTTCCAAGAAAAATGGCGTCGATATCACGCCTGCGAGCAAGCCAACACTTTCCCCCACCCATCCGGGAATATACCTCCAAAACGCGATGAGACAGATCACCACTGACATCAATGTAAAAATAATCACTCCCCCGACAGCGACTTGCTTGCCTCGATTTTCACTGGTTGATTGCTTATTCATTAGGTAATTTCCTAAACTCTAGTCCAAATCCGCTCACCATCCAAACCCTAGTTTGAAAAACATTTCCGAAATCCTTTCGGGACTTTTTGAAACATGCTTTCATTTTCTCCATGATACGCGACGAAGACACCACCCAGAACCTCGACCAGAAACTCCGGCAGGAAATTCTGTTTGCCCGCGAGCGCGTGTATCATTTTGCAAAACCCACGCCTTTCGAGCAGCTCGATATTCCTGGCATCCATTTTGAACTCTGGGTCAAACGCGAAGATCTCTCCCCCATCAAAGCTTACAAATGGCGTGGTGCAGCCAACCGCATGGCGACGCTCAGCGAACTCGAAGCGACACGCGGGGTCGTCACAGCCTCAGCAGGAAACCACGCCCAAGGTGTCGCCCTCGCCGCCAAACAACTCGGTATCCGCGCCCGCATCTACATGCCGCAATCGACCCCGAAAGTGAAACAGGATGCAGTCATAAGACTCGGCCAAGAATACGTTTCCGTCCACCTCGCCGGCGATAGTTACGATGAAGCAGTCAAAGCCGCGCGCGCTGACGAAGCCTCGACCCAATCGACATTCATCCATGCCTATGACGATATCCAAGTCATGGCTGGACAAGGAACCCTTGCTGATGAAATCGTCCTCTCTGGAAAAGGTCCTTTCGATGTTGCTTACGTTCAAATCGGCGGTGGCGGTATGGCCGCTGGAGTTTCAACATGGCTCAAAGCCTATTGGCCTAACATCGAAATCGTAGGTGTCGAAGGCGAAGGACAAGCTTCGATGACTGCCTCGATCAACGCTGGAAAACCAGTTTCGTTAGATCAGGTCGATCTCTTCTGCGATGGCACCGCCGTGAAACAACCCGGCAATCTCCCTTTTGAAATTTGCAAACATTCCATTGACCGCTTTATCACAGTCAGTAACGCACAAGTCACCAAAGCCATTCGCACTCTATGGGATGGATTAAGATCTATTTCCGAACCTTCCGGCGCAATGGGCTTGGCTGCTGCGCTTAAAGAAAAAGAAGATCTCAGCGGAAAGAAAGTGGTCGTCATCCTATGTGGAG
>JBILMI010000191.1:0-4030 GCA_044375585.1 Luteolibacter sp. | reverse complement strand
AAATGGTCGGGACGGCCAGATTCGAACTGACGACATCCTGCTCCCAAAGCAGGCGCTCTACCAGGCTGAGCTACGTCCCGTCACGGGGCGGGGAAATTGATGTAAGCCGCGCAACAGCGCAAGACTATTTCTCACATGATGAATTTTTCCTCAAGACCATGTGAACCCTGCTCTTTTCTCTCCGCTCCTAAAACTCACCTTTAAAGGAACAACGGGCAGTCGGGGTTTCGAAAATGACAATCTCTGCTAAGCCGGGGAGTTGTGGTGCGAGTTTTTTCCAGAACCATCCAGCCATGATTTCAATGGTCGGACTTTCAAGTCCCTCAATGTCATTTAGGTAGGCATGATCCAGTTGCTCGAGCAACGGATTCATCGCATCGGAAATGAGTTTGTGATCGTAGATCCAACCGATAGCTGGATCGACCTCGCCCTCAATGGAGATTTCAATTTTGAAACTATGGCCGTGCATCTGCCGGCACTTGTGGTCATCTGGCAAACTCGGAAGAGTGTGTGCGGCCTCAAATCGGAATTCTTTGGTGAGTCTTGCTTTCATCGCTTGCCAAGACATTAGCCATTTTCCACGAGCGAGAGGAAGTCAAAGCTTTAGCTAGATTTTTATGGTGAAACGGATGCACTTTCGGCGTAGATTTATCGCGTGAACGTCTCCCAAGCTATCCTCTGCCTCGCATCTTTGGCTCTCTTCTCTTCCTGCCAAAAGCCTGAATCGCCTGTAGAGTCGAAATTCAATAAAAAGGACGGAATGCTGCAAATCCCGAGTGGCGAGACGACGATGGGATCCACCGGAGAATTTGAAACTCCATACGGCACCAAGCGCTTTCCAGAGGAATCGCCCATGCGTAAAATTCAAGTTACGGGCTTCAGAATAGATGAAACCGAAGTGACAAATGATCAATTTGCAGCGTTCGTAAAAGCAACTGACTACGTCACCTACGCCGAGCGTGAGGCGAAGATAGAAGATTTTCCCGCGGAAGCTCTGGCCTTCTTGCCAAAACCTCCTTTCAACCAAGGCGCCATCGTTTTCTCTCCACCCAAAGAATTTACCGGCAGCCTCGAAGATCCGAACTCGGTATTGTCTTGGTGGCGCTGGGACACGACCGCGAATTGGCGACACCCGCTCGGTGAAGGATCCGACATTACCCAGAAAGGCAGTCATCCGGTGGTATGCGTGAATTTCGAAGATGCATCGGCTTACGCGAAGTGGGCCGGTAAACGCCTACCCACAGAAGCCGAGTGGGAGTTCGCCGCATGCGGTGGCTTGATAGGGAAAACTTATGTCTGGGGCGATGAGCTAAAACCCGGCGATCATTGGATGGCCAATACCTTTCATGGCGATTTCCCAACCAAAGACACCGGCGAAGACGGATTCATCGGTTCCGCGCCCGTGAAATCCTACGAACCAAACGGCTACGGACTCTACGATATGGCAGGAAATGTATGGGAGATTTGCTCCGATTTCTACGATCCAGATTATCGAAGCAAATGTGAAGCATGCGATCCAAAAGGTCCGGAAACTTGGATCAATCGCAGTAGCGGCGGTAAAAGCCAGGGCGCTGCCAACCACGTCACCAAGGGCGGGTCATTCCTGTGTCACATCTCTTATTGCATGCGCTATCGCCCAGCGGCTCGGCACTCTCTGGAAGAAGACTCGCCTGCAAGCCACACTGGCTTTCGTTGTGCAAAAGATTTATAAACTTAGATCTTAGATTTTGCCATCAACGCTGCGACGTGTTTGGCTAGCATATCCGCTTCCAAATTCACGGTATCTCCGACTTCAGCAGCATACAGATTCGTGTGAGAAAATGTATGAGGCGTGAGCCAGAAAACTGCCGAATCGTTTTTCAGCTCCGCGATCGTCAGCGAAATTCCATCGATCGCAATGGAGCCTTTCGATACGCACAAGCGTTCGATTTCGGACGGCAATGAAATTTCCAAAACATGATCTTGGCCATTTTCCGTGAGAGAAAGGATTTTTCCTACCGTATCAACGTGCCCCTGAACAAAGTGCCCGCCCAAACGATCTCCCACCCGCAAAGCACGTTCAAGATTTACAACAGATCCCATCTCGAGTTTTCCTAGCGAAGTGACCCGTAAAGTCTGCGCTAACACATCAAATCTAACGCAGCCCGCGCCAAGCTCTGCCACCGTCAAGCAGCAACCGTTCACGGCGACCGAATCACCAAGCTGCAACTCGGTAGCGAAGGGAATCGATAGATTTAACCACGCCTGCTCACCTTGCTTCTCCACTGAAACAACTTTCCCCAAAGATTCGACAAGACCGGTGAACATAGAAATCGGTAAATAAAGGATGGGACGCATGCGAATCGCCCACGCGAAGACTCATCCCACATCACTGGCCCGCTGTCACCCACGGATTCATTCATCAGGAGAATTCCTGTGAAAATAGCTTCTCGCTCACTGGCAGAAGAAATTCGAATTGCACCCCGCTCCACCACTTGCGTGGTTTTTATCCCCCCCGGGAAACGGGGCACAATTCGAAAACTTTTCTTGGGTTATTATTTATAGAAAATCTGCAAAAACGCTGAGTGCTTCTGGAGTTGTAATTAGATCGCTCAAGAAGGCTAATTCGTCTAGGGCAAAATCAAAAAAATCTGTTACCTAAAAGATAACAAAATGAAAGGAACTAGAGGCGGCGCGATAAGATAGAACCATCTTTTCCTAGTCTATATAACTTGAACTGACACTCTCCCGCTTCATTTTCATCTTATTTTCAATCCTTATACCACCATTCCGCCTTCTATTTATCGCCATGTTCGCTCCATCATTCCTAAAAAAATGAATGCACCAACCTACTAGTTCCAGTTTGCCTTTCCTCAACACATGTCGCCTATGGATCGATCCAAATGGAGCCCGTGTTGATGATACTTGGCCAAAGCGCAGGGCTCGCCGCAAGCATGGCAAGCCAGGACAACATAGCGGTTCAGGATGTGGATTACGAAAAACGGAAAGTGAAATGACTTGAAGCGGGACAATGCTTGCAGGCAGACTAACGGCGTCCCTGCCTATTAAACTACGCACCCTAGGCAAAGATTGACCGCGGGGCAGCGAGGGTTTAGCGAGCGGGTGTGGATGCATGGTCTGGAGCAATAGGTTTACCTCTGATTGGTGCGGCATTGCATCCAATACTTGGGAGCTTGATTCAACGAGCGACGCGCTTAGGCGTGCGGCTTACTGTCATGCTGGGGTGCGCAAACTTACTGACTCTGGCGATTTTTGCGTTGTATCTGGAACCTGATTTCAGCGCGCCATTTGGAATTTATGATGGCCTCGCTATTTGTAACGGATTCCTATTTTTCTGGGGACAATGGTTCTCAATCTACTCAGTTCGCCAAGGAGATTTGGTAGTTCATTCCTCAGCATTGGGTTTCAAGGTGCTGCTAGTCGCCGTTCTTTCTGCAAGCGTGGGACTAGAAAAAGCCGGCCCAGGATTGATGGGTGGCGCTATCCTTGCGGCGGTCGCCGTATACCTCGTTGCGGGAGCGACGCTTGAACGCCTGAAGGAAAATCGCGTGACCCTGTGGCTGACTTTGCTCGCCTGTATATTTTTTGCTACCAACGATTTTTTAACCGGATGGAAGAGCCAAGAAATAGGCGGAGCGCGGTGGTTAATCCTGATGATGATCACCACGGGATCGTTATCTTTAGTGATGATGATTTCGCGTTGGCGGGATGTTCGATTTGCTTTCGGAAAGCTACAAATCGCTACGCCCGTTATTGCCGGCGGCCTTGCGCTTGGCCTTCAATCACTACTTGTTAACCTTGCCTTTAGTTGGTTCCGCGAGCCGGCACTCAGCAATATTGCCTACAGCACTCGCGGCGTGATGGCGGTGTTTTTTGTGTGGGTAGTGATCAAACGGGGCAAGAAGCCGTTAGGTGGCAGGCAGTTGGTTGGAGCCATCCTGATGGTCGTAGCTCTGGCGCTAATATTGATTTAATCGAAAGAGATACTCTTCTGCGATTCACTTACCTTTAACCCACGAGTCTTTGAGAG
>JBILMI010000042.1:0-15189 GCA_044375585.1 Luteolibacter sp. | reverse complement strand
CATCTGGGCTGATGGCTTCGCCCCACTCGACTTGGACAGCTTCGGCTTCCAATCCGCATTTTTTTGCAACATCGAGCCATTTATCGGAGAACGCACCGCAGCAGAGGCAGAGAACTTTCTTTCTGCCAAGGTTGCGAAGAGCGCCTTCCATCACGCCCCATGCGGATGAGGTGGAGAGGAAAACAGGGCGTGTTGTTCCGAAGATTTCTTTCAGACCGGGTTGGAGTGAGGCGTAGAGATCCTCAAAATCTTTACCGCGGTGTCCGATCATGGTGTGGGACATGGCGGCGAAGGTTTCCGGCGAGACATCGACTGGGCCTGGATTGAAAAGTTTTGGGGACATATAAAGAGTCAATGATGAAGAGTGAAGAGTGAATTTAAGAGATCAGTCTGATCAGACGCATTTGACTGATCGGTCAGATTAAACTGTAAGAGCGAAGTAAGGCGCGGAGGGCGTTTTCGTTAGATGCTGACATGGGTGCGAGAGGAAGGCGAAGTTCCGAATCGCACTGGCCTTGCATGGCGACGGCAGTTTTGATCGGTACTGGATTCACGTCTAGCGACATCAGGCCCCGCATGAGCGGATAGTAATGTTTTTGCATGGTGAGCGCTTCGGCAAATTCACCGGCAAGGCAGTGATTGACGAGTTGGGTCATGACTTCCGGGATGAGGTTGGAGGCGACGGAAACGAGGCCGTTTGCACCTGCCGCGATGAATGGAAGTGTGAGTGGATCATCGCCAGAAAGGATTCCGAATCCATCTGGTAGAGCTTGGACGAGCTGGTTCACGCGATCGACTGATCCGCCGGCTTCTTTGATGGCGGTGATATTTTTACAATCCGCTGCAAGACGTGCGGCGGTTTCTGGTGCAATCTCGATACTGGAGCGACCCGGCACGCTGTACAGCATGATGGGAAGAGAAGTGGCGTTGGCGATGGCTTTGAAATGGAGGTAGAGACCTTCTTGCGAAGGTTTGTTGTAGTAAGGACAAACTTGCAGTGATCCATTTGCGCCGGCTTGCTCTGCGGCTTGGGTGAGCTCGATGGCTTCTGCGGTGGCGTTTGCGCCAGTGCCGGCGATGACGAGGCAGCGGCCTGCGGCGAACTCTACGGCAAGTTTGATCACTTCGATATGCTCTTCTGTATCGAGGGTCGGAGACTCGCCGGTGGTGCCGCAGGGAACGATGCCGGTGATACCTCCTGCGATTTGTCTTTCGATGAGTGTGCGGTAGGCCTCGGTATCGACTTTTCCGTTACGGAAAGGAGTGATCAGGGCGGTGTGGATGCCAGAGAAATTCATAACGCGCAGAGAATGGGAGCAGGATTGACGATTGTCGATTGAGGATTGCTAATTTTGGATTTCAAGAAGCGGAATTTAAAACTTCATCCAATACTTCGAGGGCGCGTTGGTTTTCGGCGGGGGTGCCGATGGAGATTCTTACCCAATCGGGGAGTTTGTAGCCAGACATGCCTCGGATGATCACGCCTTTTTGGAGCATTTTCTTGAAGACTTGGTCACCTTCGCCGACGCGAACGAGGATGAAGTTGGCGACTGATGGGACGTATTCGAGACCGCGTTGTTTGAAGGCAGCTTCGTAAAATGCGAGGCCTTGGCGGTTGATCTCGCGGGTTTTTTCGATGTGATCCACATCGTCCAGCGCGGCGAGAGCTGCGGCTTGGGCGATGGCGTTGGTGTTGAATGGTTGGCGCGCTTTTTGGAGCAGCTCGGCGAGGGGTTTTGGCGCGATACCGTAACCGATCCGCAACGCGGCGAGGCCGTGGATTTTCGAACAAGTGCGCAAGACGATGACGTTTTTTCCAGCACGGACATGTTTGAGAACATCCGGTGGGGTGTCGAGGAACTCGAAGTAAGCTTCGTCGAAAACGGCGATGACGTGGCCGGGAAGTTTTTGGATGAAGGCATCGATCGCTTCTTGGGTGACCACCGTGCCAGTCGGGTTGTTGGGGTTGGCGATGAAAACGAGGCGCGTGTTGTCGGTGATCGCGGCGGCCATCGCATCGAGATCGTGGATAAAATGCGGATCATCGACCTCGACGTATTTCGCGCCGAAAAGCGTGGCCATCAGTTTGTAAACGACGAAGGCGTGTTTGGCGGCGATGAGCTCGGCATCGCGGTTGAGGAAAGTGTGGCAGAGCAGTTCGATGATTTCGTTAGAGCCGTTGCCGAGAATGATGTTAGAAATATCCAAGCCGAGTTTATTGGCAATGGCGGTGCGGAGTTTAAAGCCTCCGCCGTCCGGATAGATGTGGGCTTGGGAAATCGCATCGCGCATCGCTTGTTGGGCAAGCGGAGAAGGGCCGAGAGGGTTTTCGTTGGAGGCAACCTTGATGATGGATGCCGGATCGAGTCCGAGTTCGCGGGCGGTTTCTTCGATAGGTTTTCCGGGTTCGTAGGCAACCAGGTCACAAACGAAGGAGTTGGCGGAATCGGAAATAGGCATGCCGGAAATAGAGTTCAGTTCCATCGGAATGTCGAGCGGAAGGAATGACACTTCGCAAACTTCAATGCGACCCGCCGACCCCTTGAACGACCTCATTGAATTTACAATCTTTGTCACGGCCACGACAAAGATTGTAATGGCGTATTAGGCGAAAAGGCTAAATTGGGATATTTTGTGGGATGATCTCAAGTATGGGGTGATCTCAAAGATCGCGGCTAAGTCGTGATTCAGGATGGAACCTCAAGTCAGGGACTTCGCCCAAGTTTCTGGCTGAAAGCCAACTAGTGTTTCGGATTTTGAGATGAGGTAAGGACGTTTGATGAGATTGCCGTTGCTGGCGAGGAGTTCGAGAGCTTGAGTGGTGGACAGAGTGGGGAGTTTTTCTTTCAAGTTCAGCGCGCGGTAATCCTGGCCGGATGTGTTGAAGAGCTTGCGGATGTCGCCATCAAGATTGGCGAGGGCGTGGTTGAGATCGGCGAGGCTGGGTGGGGTTTCGCGGATGGGAAATTCCTGGAAAGGAAGTTTGTGTTCCGTGAGCCATTTGGTGGCTTTGCGGCAGGAGTCGCAGGTTTTGAGGGTATAGATGCTGATCATGCGAAGACGCTAGACTTGGAGACGCGAGACACAAGATTAGAGATTAGGAGAGGAACCGCATGAAAAAAATCCCATCATCACGCGGAGGTGATGATGGGATTTTGCTATACTACTATTAAATCGGATGGGGGAATTAGAAGTGGTAGATCAGACCGGTCGTGAGACCGTAACCGAAGTCATTGGGATTGGTGATGGGGAAGAAGTAACCCGCGCGGATATCGCAGTTTTGAGTGAGGCCGTAGGTGACGCCGACGAGACCTTCGAGGTTGATATCACCCTTGTCTGCTCCATTGAGTGGGGTGGATCCGGTGACTTCAAGGTGGAGGTGAAGTATGTCAGTGCTATTATGCGCGTGGTCGTGTCCAGCGTGATTTTCACCAAAAGATTTCACCAAGCCAACGCCGTAAACGAGTTCGGTTTCATCGGCATCGAAGCCGTGTTCGACGGCGACGATGGAGTTCAGAGTGAAATGGTTTCCGAGATCGTTCCACATGGCGATGCCAGGTGCGATGGCGGTTTCACCACCAAAATTTCTGCTGCCTGTGGGGAGGGCGATCTCGGCTTGAGCGGTGAGTAGAAAGCGATCGCTCTCGATCAGGAGGGCACGTGGGACGATGGCGAGGTCTCCGAAGCCTGATTTGGTTGAAATGCCTTCTTCGTCTTCCCAAACGTAGGGAATCTCCACGATCATGCCGAGGTGTTTGGTGAAAGCCCATTCGAGTTCGAGTTCGGTTTCGTGTTCGGTGAAGCCGTCGCCATTGATGAAAGTGTGATCGATGAACAGATCACGACCAGTGAAAGCGGGTTCGATGCCGAAGGAGTGGACGTAAGGTGTTCCGTTTTTACTGGCATGGATGTGCTCGAAAGGAGCGAGGAAATCGGTGGCCATCGCGGCGGAGGAGAGGAGGACAGTGGAGGCGAGGATTCGGTTCAGTGGTTTCATGACGCGCGTTTTTTAACGCAACAAAATCGCGTTTCAAGAATAAAATGCAAAAAAATCGCGTTAGCGAATTTGTTGCGAGATGGAATATCAGATTTTAGGCGAGGGGCCGAGAACACAGCTTGCTGCCCCGACATATCGGGGTGAACGAGACGCAGCAGCCACGTCACAGCTTTTCTAACAGGGAGGCGTGGAAGCCGTCGAAACCGGTTTCTGAGGGGAGGAGGTTGTGTTGGGAAATGAGGCGGTATTGATCGGGGCGGTTTTTGAGAAATTTCGCAACTTGGTCTTGGTTTTCCGACGGAAGGATGGAGCAGGTGGCGTAGAGAAGTTTGCCGCCGGGCTTGAGCATGCGTGGGTAGGTGGCGAGGAGTTCGGCTTGGATGGAGCGTACGCGATCGATGGCGGCGGGCTTGAGTCGCCATTTGAGATCGGGCTGACGTTTCAGAGTGCCTAGACCAGAGCAGGGAGAATCGATCAGCAATGAGTCAGCGATGTTTTCGAAATCCGCGGGGGTAGTTTCGTTAATCGCTTTTGGAGAGATTTCTGTGGCACGGGCATGTTTGGCACGGGTTTGGAGGGAGTTGAGTTTTTTTTGATCCACATCCATCGCGAAGATCCTGGCCTTGTTGTTAGAGAGTGCGCAGAGGTGGAGGGCTTTGCCACCGGCGCCGGAGCAGGCATCGATGATGCGCTCGCCGGGTTTTGGATCTAACAGCGGAGAAATAAATTGGGAGGACGGATCTTGGATTTCGATGCGACCGTCGAGGCGCATGGATTTGGGTAACATTTTCCCGGGAGGAAGGGCGAGGGCGTCGGGATGATTCGGGAGAGTGGTGGTCTCGACGTTATTCTCTGCGAGCCATGCTTGAGCTTTTTCACGGGTGGTGATCAGCGTGTTGACGCGGAGGAAGACCGAGGGTTTTTGATTGAGGGCGATGAGCTGAGGTTCCCAGAGATCGCCGAGTTCGGCGTGACCGAGTTGGTCGATCCAATCGGGGATGGACTGGCGCACGGCGCGTGGTTGATCAGCGAGAAGGGGTTGGTGGGCGAGAATTTCATCGGCGGGGCGGCCGTTGTAGTTGTGCCATTCAGGAAGTTCGTAGCCCATGAGGAACCATTGGGCGGTGAGGAGGGAGTTGGTTTCCTCGGAATCGACGAGGAAGGAAAGAGCGCGGCGCCAGCGGGTGGTTTCGAATAAAGACTCGGCGACAAAAGAGCGATCGCGTTTACCCCATTTCGGGTTTTGTTCGAAAGCGGCGGCGAGCTCGTGATCTAGGACGCGGTGATTGACCAAGACCGATTTGGCGATTTCGAGAGTGGAGGCGCAGAGATGGCGGTGGAGTTTCAAGATGTTGGCTAGTAGATATGCGGTAAGATCAAAAATCAAACCTCATCAATCATTAATCGTCAATCAAACCGAGTGACCTAGCTGCACCTCTCGTGGAATGGATTGATGATTTACGAGTTACGATTGTTGATTTTTGAATGAAGAAGCGAGGTTT
Source organism: Luteolibacter sp. (assembly GCA_044375585.1). Classification (GTDB taxonomy): domain Bacteria; phylum Verrucomicrobiota; class Verrucomicrobiia; order Verrucomicrobiales; family Akkermansiaceae; genus Luteolibacter. The sequence goes on along the minus strand of JBILMI010000042.1, from coordinate 9,690 downwards.
TTTACAACACTTGCGGATGGGAGTAGGATAGTTAGGATGGCAGATAAAAGATTATCTGGGGTGAAAGGGAAAGTTCTAGTGAAAATGATTCTGGTGGGAGGTTGTTGCCTCGCATTCGGAGCTGCGTTTGCGAACATCGGTGTGGTTTTGAGAACGGGTATATCGGTGGGTTTCTTGGGTGGTGTGATTTCCGGCATCGTGTTTTTCTACGGAAAGATGGATCCAATCTTCCTTGTAGGATGGGGCTATATGATCGCGGGTGTCCTCTGGAGTATCGGCAAACATGTATGGTTTCCAGAGATGATTCGCGAGATGACGGATGAAATTTGAAATTTGAGATTTGAAATTTGAGATTTAAAGCAAGGATGCGGCGTGCCTAAGGTTCATTTAAAATATCAAACGTTTCATCCTTCGATCTGGCCGAAGATGGTTGGGGAGGTTTCTCGGGATGCAAAGCCCGGAGATTTGGTGGAGGTTTTTGGGAAATTGGGGACGCGGTTCGGATGGGGACTTTGGAATCCCAAGGCACGGATGCCGCTGCGGATTGTCAGTCATTCGATGGAGGATTTAGATGAAAGTTTTTTTGAAAACGCGATCGTGCGGGCTGGAAAATTGAGGCGAGAGGTTTTGAAGCTGGATAAGGAGACAGAATGCTATCGCTGCGTGCATGGCGATGCCGATTTTTTACCGGGGATCGTGGCAGATAAATTTGGCGATGTGCTTTCGGTGGAGATCACTGCTTTTGCGGCATGGATGCGTTTGGAGCGCTGGCTGCCTCTGATGCATGAGACGTTTGGAACCAAGCGTGTGGTGGTGCAGGTGGACAGTGATCTGGCGAAGATCGAAGGTATACCGCGTTCCGGTGGGGTGCAGAGCGATGAGGTGCGGTCGGTTAAAATTACCGAGAACGGCGTGCGGTATGAGATCGATTTTTCACAGGGCCACAAGACCGGATTTTTCTGTGATCAGCGCGACAACCGAAAAAAATTCCGTGGGATCGTAGAGGGGAAAACTGTGTTGGATCTTTGCTGTTACTCAGGTGGTTTTTCCGTCTCGGCTGCTCTGGGCGGAGCAAGTGATGTGACTGCCGTGGATCTCGATGAAGCTGCGGTCGCCATGGCGAAACGCAATGCGAATTTGAACAGTGCCAAGGTGAAACTGACCCATGCAGATGCGTTCACGTGGGTGCGGACCATGATTGAAAATGGCCGCAAGTGGGATGTGGTAATGGTCGATCCCCCTAAATTCATGTTCGGAAAAGAGGACGAGATCGGCTACGCGAAGTATCATGATTTGAACAAGCTTGCCTCACAGTTGGTTGAGAAAGACGGGGTGATGGTGACGTGTTCGTGCTCGGGTCAACTCGGGGTCGAGGCGTTTGAAAACATTGTGACCGGAGTGATCCATCGCCAAGACAAGCGCCTACAAGTCTTCGACCGGACTGGAGCGGGTGGAGATCACCCGACGCTTTCAAACTATCCCGAGTCGCGCTATTTGAAGGCGATCTGGGGGCGGGTGGTTTAGAAAAGTGAATAGTGAAGAGTGAAGAGTGAAATGGGAGAGGGAAGCCCAACTAAGAACTAAGAACCAAGAACTACGAACTCCTGAACTAATTGTTTGCTTGCGAAAATGGCGTTTTGGTCATTACGGTTTCCCTCCAATCTTTTCATAATGGATTTTCCAATTACAAAAATCAAAGGCGGGGTGAGTGCCGCTAAAGGTTTTCTAACAAGTGCGGTGAGCTGTGGGATTAAAAATCCGGCCAGTGATCGATTGGACCTCGCGTTGATTTACTCGGAGAAGCCGTGCCGTTCTGCGGGAACTTTTACGACGAACAAAGTCAAAGCGGCTCCAGTGAAAGTGACGCAGAGTCATTTAAAAAAAGAATCGTTGCGCGCCGTTGTGGTGAATTCTGGAAACGCGAATGCGTGCACAGGTTTGCAGGGGCTACACGATGCGACGGCGATGTGCGAGGGAGTTGCTAGGGAACTTCGTTTGAAAAAGACGCAGGTTGGGGTTTGCTCGACGGGAGTGATTGGCTTGCCAATGCCGATGGTTCGATTGGAGCCGAACATTGAGGACTTGGTAACAAGGCTTGCCGTGAAGCAGGGCAATCACGTGGCGCGAGCAATCATCACTAGCGACACTCATGAGAAAGAAATCGCGATCTCATTTGATATGGGTGAATATCGGGTAAGGATTGGCGGATGCGTCAAAGGCGCGGGAATGATTTCCCCAAGTATGGCGACCATGCTGTGTTTCATCACCACAGACGCAAATTTATCTCAAGATTGCCTGCAGAAAGCAGTTCAGGAATCCGTGGAGGAAAGTTTCAACCGAATCACGATCGATGGCGACATGAGTACGAATGATACGGTGATTGTTCTTGCAAACGGTGCATCCGGTATGCCTCTTGCTCGAAGAGGTGGTAGCGCCTGCCGTCAGTTTCGTCAGGCCCTCGGATGGGTGATGCTGGAGTTAGCGAAAGCCGTTGTGCGTGATGGCGAGCGAGTGACGAAATTTGTCACAGTGAACGTTAAAGGTGCACGCACTCACCTCGATGCGAAAAAAGTCGCGGAAGCGGTTTGTAAAAGTGCCTTGGTGAAATCGTCATGGAACGGTGGCGATCCAAACTGGGGTCGGATCATTCATGCAGTGGGTTACTCAAGAGCACGGATTCGTGAAGAACTGATCGATATCTACATCGGCGGAAAAGCAGCCTGCCTTGGCGGCCTCCAAGCAGAAACTCCTATGGATCTGCTTCGTGAGGCGGTTTCTCATCCAGAGTTCGAAATCGATATCGATCTCAACCAAGGCAACGCAACCTATACGATGTATTCCAGCGATCTCTCGCCGGAGTATGTCGATTTCAACCGCTCAGAATACGCTTATTGGAAACAAGCACGGAAGGATGGGTTGGTTTAAAATTTTAAACAATAAGAACGAGCTGCCTACGATAGCCTCGTCCTCCCACCATTCGCTTTTCGGAGTGGCTCAAAAATCGAGTCCATACCGCATTCTTTGATTTCGCAGACTTGGGCCATCAGCTCACCGAGTCGGCCTTTTGGGAAGGAACGTTGTTTGAACCAGAGCAGGTATTCCTCGGGCAGATCGATGATTGGCACGCCGTGCGGAGGATATTTTTCTTTCCCAAACATCCCAAAAGGCATGAAAGTGCCGTGGATTTCGAGCAACAGGTTGCGGAAATCTTCGCGGTCGATTTCGGTAATATGCATGTGGCTGAAAAATTGAACTGAAGCTTGCGGGCTGGGAGGACTTGGTTAGGTTTGGTGCGTGAAGATTACGTTTTTACATACTCGCATCAGGGTCAAAAGCTTGGAGGAATCGATTTCATTTTATGAGAAATTGGGCTATCGACTCTCTCAGCAGAAAGATTCACCTCAGGGCAATCGTTTGGCATTTATGGAGCTTGAGGGGAATAATGTTTTTCTAGAACTGACGTGGTCGGCGGATTATGAGCATCGCTGCCCTGAGGACTTGATGCATACCGCTCTGGGAGTTGAAGATATTATTGCATACTGCGATGGGGTCGAAAAGAGCGGGATCGAAATTTGGCCGAGTGGTTGGCGTGAAAAATTTTCAAGTGGCGAACGCAAAATGGCCTTCGTGACGGATCCGGATGGGTATGAGGTTGAGATACTAGGAAACTAAGATGAATGGCACTTTTCCGAGTATGGCTATCCTTTGGGTGGTAGGGCTGTGTGGCCTTTTGCAGATGCAGAGCGATGCCTTTTCGTTGAATGAAAAAAAGGCCCCAGAAACCCGAGAAGAATTGATGTTGATTCAGGAGGCCTTGTTGGGATCGCTACCAAAAGCGCGTGAAGCGACGGTTTCCATCGATATCGGGGATGGCACCGGCAGCGGCGTGATTGTTTCCAAAGAAGGTTTGGTCATGACGGCTGCACACGTTGCCACAGGCGTGGGTAAAAAGGTGACAATCATTATGCCGGATGGCACGAAGCATAAAGCGAAGACTCTGGGATTAATGTCAGAAACCGATGCTGCCCTGATCCAAATTAGCGAACTAGGCGAGTATCCTTTTGTGGAGTTAAACCGCACGGGCAACATCAAATTAGGCGATTGGGTTTTTTCTCTCGGACATTCGGGTGGTTTTAATGAAGACCGCGGAGCAGTGGCGCGTCTCGCGCGTCTGGTTGGAATTAAAAACACCACCTATCAAACAGACGGGACTCTGATCGGTGGAGATTCGGGAGGTCCACTTTTCGATATGGAAGGCCGCCTGATCGGGATTCACTCACGGGTGGGTCCGCAGCTTCCGGTCAACATGCATGTGCCGGTGCAGGTATTTATCGATAACTGGGAGCCGTTGATGAAATCTGAATTCATGGGCGATGGTCCGTTTGCTCAGAGACCCATCAAAGGCAATGGAATGCTTGGAGTTGCAACGCAGCCGGTTGAGGGTGGATTGAAAATTACCAAAATTGGTAAAAATACAGCAGCTGAAACTGCAGAGCTCAAAGTTGGTGATTTGATTCGTAAAATGGACGGTAAGGAAGTGAAGACACGCGAAGAACTTCAAGCAGTGATCAAAGACAAGTCATTTGGGGAAGAGCTGGAATTAGAAATTACAAGGGATGGAAAAGAACAAAAAATCACCGTGGAGCTTACGGAACGTTAAGTGGTTCTTCCTGTTCGGAGGGCTTGCTGGTTCAGAAATGCTGATGGCTCAGCAATCGCTGGAAACGCTTTACCGCGTTACAGGAGCGGCCATCACGGACCTATTCGAGCAGCAGCGACAAACGATTCAGAAATGCAGCGCTGTCATTTATCATCAGCGCAAGGAGATCGCCTACGGTGTCGTTGTTTCCAAAGATGGCTACATTTTAACGAAGGCCAGCGAGATTGAAGTGATTGATGGATTGGATATTTCGGACCTAGCAAATTTAAAATCATCAATGCCAGGTGATCCAAAAGCAGGCTCTATAGAATTATCCGTGAGGGTGGATAAAGAATCGTTCGACGATGTGAAAGTGATTTCAGTGGATCCACTTTGGGATGTCGCTTTACTCAAAGTGGAAGCTCAGGATTTAACTCCAGCGGAATATGCACCCGACAGCAAGTTGGAGCAGGGGACTTGGGTGGTCGTCAACGGCGCGACGAGCCGTACGAAAAGGCGGGTGCTTGCAGGAATCATCAGTGCCAAGCCGCGTGAAATTCCAACCGCTGGCGGAGCTGGACTTGGGCTGGCCTTAGAAATTGTCAAAGATAAACTCGAAGTTAAACAAGTATACGAAGAAGGAGGGGCAAAGGTTGCCGGCGTGTTGGCTGGTGATCTAGTCTTTGCTATCGATGATAAAAAAGTCGTTAAATTAGAGGAGATCGCTAAGATTTTGAAGGATAGGAAAGTTGGAGATGAAGTGAAATTGACGGTGCGGCGCGCTGAAAAAAATCTAGATCTAAAGGTCAAGTTAGCGCCACTTGGGGAGATGGAGCGTCAGCCAGATCGGAATGACGAGATGAGTGGTGATTTCTCAAAACGGAGGAGTGGATTTCCACGTATCATCCAGCATGATATTTTAGCAAACAGCGAAACCATGGGCGGTCCGGTTTTGGATATGAAAGGGCGCGTTGTGGGAATGAACATCGCTCGAGCCAACCGCGCAGAGACCTTTGCCATTCCGGTGGAGGAATTACAGGAGCTAACCAAGCGCTTGGTTGAGCAAACTGGCAAGTAATGGACTAGAGCTATACTTGACTATCCATGGGACAAGTTAGTTTTGAATTATTCTCAGACCGTTTGCCAAAAGTCCTTACCGAAACGGGAACGGATTAGGTTTTGGATTTGTGCCGCTCTGCGGAAAGGATTTCACAGTACCGGCCTTTTCGGCAATGACTTTTGGCAAATGGTCTAGAGTTTCAATCACAGCCAAGGCTTGCGGCAGCGGCGTAGGTCTATTCGGAAAATTTGGCTGGATCACGATGCGCAGAAAACCGGTCACAACAGCGCGCCCGTAGGGTGAGTGGTCGTGGGGCGACCGCGAATCAATCGACAACGGCGTATCGTCCCAACCTTCCTTAGCTCTTGCATAAGGGCCATTATTTCATGAACCTCCCGCCAGTTGATGCCTGAATCTGAGTCAGAAGAGACCTTGTTATTGGTGGATCCCGAGCTGGAATTTCTAGATTGGGCGACCAAGCATTTGGCTGCAAAGGGGTTGCGAATTTTACGCTGCGACGATGCAGGTAAGGCGATCCAGGTGATCGAGAAAACTCAGGTCAGCGTGGTGGTATCTGCGATTTCGCTTCAGCCATTTGATGGCTTGGAGTTGCTGGGACGGATCCGAATTCAGAGTCCAGAAACCTTGGTGATCTTGACGGCTGGATTCCCGACGACGGGTCAGATCATTGAAGCGACGCAAAAAGGTGCGCATGATGTGTTAAGGAAAGAATCGCTATCGTTCGAGTTACGTCCTGTTGTGGAATCCGCCTTGCAGACGGTTGAGGATAGGCGTGGAGCGACCGGGCCGGCGGCTGAGATTCCGAATCAGGATGGTCGGGTAAAAATCATCGGGGTTTCACGAGCCTTGCAGGATGTTTTTAAATTAGTAGGGAGGGTAGCGAGATCGGATGCACCGGTTTTGATTTCTGGGGAGAGTGGAACAGGTAAGGAATTAGTGGCTAAAGCGGTGCATGAATACAGCCCGCGTCGTCAGAAGGAAATGATTACGATCAACTGCGGAGCAATTCCTGAAAATCTGTTAGAGAGTGAATTGTTTGGTCATGAAAAAGGCTCGTTCACGGGTGCGATCGCCAGGCGTGCGGGTCGTTTTGAGCAAGCTGATGGCGGCACTTTGTTTCTCGATGAGATCGGTGATATGCCGCTTTCGATTCAGGTGAAATTGTTGCGGGTGTTGCAGGATGGAACGTTTTCCCGAGTGGGTGCGAATGAAACCTTGAAAACCGATGTCCGCATTGTTGCAGCAACGCATAAGAATTTGGCGGCGGAAGTTTCTGCGGGACGTTTCCGTGAGGATTTGTTTTACCGGCTTAACGTGGTTGAGTTACGTATTCCGCCATTACGTGAGAGGCCGGAGGATATTCCCTTGTTAGCGGAATATTTCTTGCAGCGGATCACAAAGAAAAATGGGATGGCGCGAATACGAATTTCTGCGGAGGCGACGGCATCGTTATCGAGTCATCATTGGCCAGGAAACGTGCGTGAGTTAGAAAACACCATGGCGCGTGCTTGTGCCTTGGCTTCTTCACAAATTTTGCTTCCAGCGGATATTCCCTTGGCATCGGCTCCGGGTAAGGCGTCGGTGTTGGCGCAGAGTTTGGATATGCTGATCAACTCAGCGCCATCCGATGCTCCGATGTTAGAGTGGTTTTCGAAGCAGCTCGTCGGAAGATTATTAGATCGAACAGGCGGTGATCTAAAAGATGCTGCCGTGGTACTGGGAGTGGAGTTGGCGGATATCAAACGGATATTGTCGAAATAGGTAGCCCCGACGAGTCGGGGCTAAGCGTCCATATTTTAAGGCGGTTATGAGGGAAAGCTTGATGGTGTATTGCGCGATGCCAGATATGGACTTTTAAAGATAAAGGTCCCTGCCTCGTTATACGTAAAAGAACCAATGGGGTATTTCGAGCCCTTAGATATGTAAGCGCCTTGTGCCTTGCTCTTGGCTTCGGGATGATGTTTTCTCAGGTGATGGATGGATCGTTATTGTTGCTTGGAGTGAAGGGAGCGGAACTGACCTCGGATGAGGCGGCAATGTTTCGTAAGCTTCAGCCGGCAGGATTCATTTTGTTCAGTCGAAACGTGGCGAGCTCCGCACAGGTGCGGCGGTTGACGGATGATCTGCGTGGGTTGTGCGATGAGGATCCGATTCTGGCGATTGATCAGGAGGGCGGGCGCGTGGAACGGACTAAGACGATCGCGCCGTCATTACCATCGGCAGTGGCGTTTGCGGCGAAGCCAGACGCGGAGCAAATCGCGTGGGCGGGAGCGTTGACTGGCGATTTGCTTGGGTTACTCGGATTTAATCTCAACTTCGCTCCAGTGTTAGATTTGGATTATTTCCCAGAATTACAAAACGGTTTAAATCAACGCTGCTGGGGAAGAAATCCGCAGGATGTGATTAATCGTGCGGGGGTGTGGAATCGCTGGATGCGCAAACGCGGGATACTCGGTTGCGGGAAACATTTTCCTGCCTGCGCGCGGGCGAAGTCAGATCCGCATCAGGATCTTCCCATTTCAGATGCGACGATTGAAGAAATGATGAAAGAGGATGTCTTGCCTTACACCGCGTTGATGCCGGAGTTGGATGCGGTGATGCTCGCGCATGTTTGTTTCCCAATTGTAGATAAAGATTTTCCTGCATCGCTTTCCAAGCGGATCATCACTGATTGGCTACGCGGACAACTCGGGTTCGATCATCACCTAGTGCTAACTGATGACCTCGATATGGGTGCCATCGTTAAACGCTACGGACGCGGGGAAGATGTAAAACTAGCGATTTCCGCAGGCAATGATTTAGCGATGATCTGCCATCAAACAGAAACAGCTGAGATCGCAGCAAAAGCGATTGGTGAACTCCCAATCTGGCAACGTGACGATGCACGTGGTCGACTCGATCGCTTTAGAAAAAAAATGGCCATTCCCATGGCTTGGTCGGATTCGAAATGGCGGGAAACTTGTGATAAAATTTCAGAAATCACAGCGAAAACACCTGAGCTAAATCTATTAGATGAGCGGAGCGCGGTGACGAAGTATTGAGATTAGTTTTAGAATCCCGAATTATTTCCCTTTTTCATTTTTGAAACAACAAAGTCTTCTGCTCTAGCGCTAAGCAGCTAGGTGGAGACTAGGATGTTGCCGTAACTGGCAGAAACGCTTGCCAATCCGCTTGCGCGCTGCGTCACTGAAGCCGTTGGAATCACACGTTCATAAATCGGTTATTTTGAAAGAAAATCAATCTGGTCAGCGCATGCTGTTTCTCGATGCGTTGCGTGCTTTTGCTTCGGTGATGATTCTCTTGCATCACTTCGCACTGTATCCTCCACTATGCACGAATGCGGAGCCTATCCTTGGATCCGTGGTGCAATGGTTCCATAACTATGCGCGGTTCACTCAGGTATTCTTCGTGGTCGGCGGCTATGTCATGGCCTGTTCGATGTCTGCTAGGTCTTGGGATTTTGCTGCTGTGAGACACTTTTTAATCCGACGCTATTGTCGTCTGGGAATACCTTATGTAGCGGCGATTGTCCTAGCCATCGTTGCATGTGCTTTTGCTCGCGGATGGTTGCCAGATGACGTTCTCGGTCTGCCGCCAACCTTGCCCCAGTTCGTCGCCCATCTCTTCTTTCTACAAGATTTTTTAGGCTACGAGCATTTGTCGGCGGGGGTGTGGTTTGTCTGTATTAACTTTCAGATGGGATTGATTTATGTAGCGATGCTTTTTCTGCGTGATGCTTTGACCAGATGGCTTGGATATCCCACGGGAGATTCACGCACGCATGTGCCGATGATTGCAGGATGGATGATATCTGTATTTTCGTTATTTTTCTTCAACCTGCACCCGGATTGGGATTCTTGGGCGATCTATTTCTTTCCTTATTTTTTCATGGGTATCGTGGTCCATCACGCCTTGCAGAGTAAACGCTTCGAAGCAGGGTTCTGGTTTTATATCTTTGTGGTCGCGGTTG
>JBILMI010000190.1:0-4043 GCA_044375585.1 Luteolibacter sp. | reverse complement strand
GCATCAGCTCAGCTTCGCCTTGGGCTTCATACACCGTGTAGTCTTCCGAGGTGCAGGCATTGGCTTGGCCGCCGCCGGATTCGATGGCGAGAGTGAGTTCTTTGGCGGAGCGCGTTTTTGTGCCTTTAAACGCCATGTGCTCGGAAAAATGGGCAAGTCCCGATGGAGTATTTCCGGTTTCATCTCGCGAACCGACCGGGATGTATATCGACAATGCTGCGCATTCCGATTCAGGAAGCTGCGCATGAGCCAAGCGCGGGCCGCCAGGGAGTTGGTGAGTGGTGTAAAGGGCGGGCACGGAGTGCAAGCTAAACCTTAAATTCTAAACTTTAAACCCCAATGAAGAGGATTTTTGTGCTAGGGGACGATACGCCAGAGAATAGAATATGGGTTATCTAGTCACGATCCATTATTATTCTCGATTTTCAGAAGAACAGGTGTAGAAAGAAACGATGAGAAGCTACTTTAGTTTAGGTTTGTTGTTGGCGGTGGGTTTGAGTTCGGGTGGCTATTTTATTGGAAAAGGCATCGCAGACCGCAACAGCGGGAGCCGGAGTATTTCGGTCAAAGGTTTGGCGGAGCGCGAGGTGCCCGCGACCTTAGCGATTTGGTCGATCGGTTATGAGAGTAGCGGCAATGATTTGGTTGGGCTCAACGAAAAGCTCAAAGCGGACACACAAGCGGTGATCGATTTCCTCACGACAAAACATGGCTTTGCGGCGACGGATATCGCGGTGCAGCCGCCATCGTTTACCGACACCAGCTTACAAATGCGCGACAAAGACACGCCGCCGCCCGCGCTACGCTACAATGGTTTTCAGTCGGTTTTACTGCGCACCGCCATGGTCGATGCGATCAAGGGCACGATGGCAGACATGTCAGATTTAATTCAAAAACAAGTTATGCTTAGTACCCGCAGTGCACCGAGATTTAGTTTTGATGAGCTCAATAAGATCAAGCCTGCGATGATTCAGGAGGCGACGAAAAATGCACGCACCGCTGCCGAGCAATTTTCGAAAGATTCGCAAACAGAATTAGGCAAATTACGCAACGCCTCACAGGGCTGGTTCCAAGTGGATGACCGCGACGAAGCAACACCTGAACAAAAAGTGGTGCGCGTGATTGTGGAAGTGGAATACGAGGTTGAGTGATCTAACAAGACAAAGCCGACAGGCCCGCTTTGATAAAGGATGATAGATAGCAAAAAATCGAGATTGCGGCTCACGCTATATCCTCGGGCTGAGAGCGCGATTCGTAGCAATCATCCATGGGTGTATGCGGAGAGCATCAAGACCCAGAACCGCGAAGGGGAAACGGGTGAGCTCGCAGTGATTTATGATAAGCGCGATCGTTTCATGGCGGTCGGGATGTATGAGGCAGAATCGCCGATCCGACTCCGAATTCTACATGTTGGAAAACCGACGACGATTGATCGTGATTGGTGGACAGGGAAAGCGCGTGACTGCAAGGCGAAACGCGAGGGCAGCATCATTCAGCCCTGCAGCGATGGCGCACGGATGATTCAAGGTGAGAGCGAAGGGTTTCCCGGACTCGTCGCGGATCGATATGCTGATACGTTGGTGGTGAAAATTTATGCAACAAGTTGGTTGGCTCGCTGGGAGGAAACCGAAAGCGTATTGCGCGAGGTGTTTGCTCCAACATATCTGGTGCTAAGAATGAGCCGAAATGTGGCGGCATGTGCGGAAAAATACGCAATCGCCGAGGGATTCTGTGGTGAAGCGGGCGAGGAAGTCGTGGTGTTTTCTGAAAACGGATTGCGTTTTGAATCGGCGGTTCTCAAAGGCCAGAAGACCGGATTTTTCTTGGATCAACGCGACAACCGCGCCCGAGTAGAAACGCTCGCCAAGGGACGTGATGTGTTAAACGTCTTTAGTTTTTCCGGTGGATTTTCTCTCTACGCCGCAAGAGGTGGCGCTTCATCCGTCACCGATCTCGATATCAGTGCTCATGCTCTAGATAGCGCAGCGCGTAATTTCGCTTTGAATTCTAACAACTCTCAAATCGCCAAGGTCAAACACCATGCGGTGCAAGCAGATGCCTTTCGCTGGATGGATCAAGCACGTGAAAATTATGATCTCATCATCACGGATCCGCCGACCCTAGCGAAGCGCGAATCTGAGCGTCTTGGGGCGATTCGTGCCTATCAGCATTTGAACGCAGCCGCGATCTCGAGATTGCGCTCGGGGGGAATTCTAGTTGCAGCTTCGTGCTCAGCACATGTTTCTGCAGATGATTTTTTCCGCACCATCGAAGAAGCCGCGCAAGCTTCTGGGCGTCCATGGAAAGAACTGTGGCGCAGCGGTCATGCAGAAGATCACCCTGCCATTTTCCGTGAGGCAGAATACTTGAAGGCAGTGTGCGTAGAGTTCGGAAAGTGAATCAACGCGGCTTGTAATCGCGTTGTGCGGTTGGAAGAAACGCCTGTAGTGCATTGATGCGAGTTTGATCGAGTGGATGAGTGCGGATAAACTCAGGTGATTCGCCGTCTCCTTGTTTGATGCGCCATGCGGAAAATCTCTTCCACAGCTCAACGGCTTCCTCAGGACGGTATCCGGCGCGCGCCATGTAGAGCGTTCCGAGTTGGTCTGATTGGAGTTCTGCTTTGCGTGAGTATGGTAAAATCAGTCCAACGGTTCCTGCGGCTCCAGTAGCGGTAGCAGCGACGGCACGAGTGGATGTATCTGCTCCTTTTGCGGATAGAATGGCATCTAACAGAACCGTTCCAACCGCAACGCCAGTGGCGTGGTTGACGCGTTGTTGAGAATGATTGAGAACCACGTGAGAAATTTCGTGGCCCAGCACGGCAGCGAGTCCGGCATCGTTTTGAGTGATTTGGAAAAGTCCGGTGTGCACGCCTACTTTGCCGCCAGGAAGGGCGAAAGCGTTGGGGGTTGAATCTTCAAAGACCACAAATTCCCATTTTGCATTCGGGATATTGATCACCGATTTCAAACGAGCCGCAACGCGTTGGACTTGGGCGTTGTAATCCGGATGATGTGAGATTTTTTTCTCACGCTTCATTTTATCAAACGCCTGACTTCCTTGTGAAACAAGGGAGCTTGATGGCGCAGATGCACGGACTTCTCCTGTGTTAGGATCGAACGAGGAAACCGCGCAAGATACGATAACCAAAGCAAAGATAGCAGGAACGATGGCTAAGAATTTTCGAGAACGCATAAGGAGAAAATCATCTAGAAACTCATTGATGACAAGCCACGAAATACCCAGTTGAGAAGAACTCAGCTACTCGCCAAGCAGTTAATAACTCGACATAACGCACTGAAACATTTTGATAATAGAGCATGGAATTATGCAATTCCCTGTTAGCCTCCGCCGCAGATGAAATTGGTAAAACTTTTAGCAAATCTCGGTTACGGATCCCGTAAAGAAGTCGATAAACTCCTCCGCAGCGGGGCAGTCACGAATGCGTTGGGCGTCTCCTATAAGCACAAGGATGATGCCGAACCGGATGATGTCAGAGTCGCTGGGGAGCCCTTGGATCCAGTATTTCCCCTAGTGATCGTGATGAATAAGCCGGAAGGCTTTACTTGCAGCACAGAAGATCCTGGCGAAACGATTTACGATCTTCTCCCACCACGCTTTTCCAAACGTAATCCGGGCCTCAATCCTTGCGGTCGCCTCGATAAAGACACCACCGGAATGCTGCTGATGACCGATGACGGGAAATTTCTCCACCAAGTCATTCATCCAAAATCGGATTGTTTGAAAGTATACCACGTCTGGCTGGATCGACCGCTTGAAGGAAACGAAGCTGAGGTTTTTGGTTCGGGTGAAATGCTATTGGAAAACGAAACCAAGCCCTTGTTGCCGGCGGGGTTTGAGCCGATTGGCGAGAAAGAAGCTTGGGTGACCCTTCATGAGGGGCGCTACCATCAAGTCCGCAGAATGTTCGCTGCGGTCGGAAACCACGTGCTCGAACTCAAACGCATTTCAATCGGCAATTTCAAACTTCCCGAGGATTTAGAAGAAGGCGAATGGCGGGAAGTTTCTGAACAGGAAAT
>JBILMI010000189.1:0-4044 GCA_044375585.1 Luteolibacter sp. | reverse complement strand
CTGCATTTTACCGGTTTCAAGGAGTTTCTTGCTGGCTAGGTGGAAAATATCCTGATCATCACCGAGAATAATGCCGGTAATCGGCCGATGGATGGGAGTGTTCCGCGGTATGTCTAGCAGGGTCGCTGCGCTGAGGTTGATTTGTTCGATCAGTCCTGCCGCGTTGAGAGTCACATAGCCCACTGGGGCCAGTTCGTAGAGATCGAAAAAACGTGCCTGTGAAGCTTCCAGTTCCGCTTGGATCCGGTGCAATTCCTCGTTCTGCATCTCCAGTTGGATCTGATGGACGCGCAGTTCGTGGAATAACGGGAGGGATGCCTCGGGCGTCAGTCGCTCCTGCAATTCAGGTAAGTTCACGACCTTTTCCCGTAAGGCCTCTTCTGCATGCTGGCGCAGATCCGCCATTTTGGATTGGGGCTGCGGGTTTTTCATGTGTTGTCTTCAAGGATTGCTCGTTCGGTCGTCGCTATCGCATACAGTTTTCCAGCCTTGTTGATCAGCGCGGAGGAAATGATCGAGACCTTGATGACTTTGCCGTCTTTTGTGATCCGCTGAGTGAGATGCGCCTTCGGGACTTCCGTCCGACTGAGGCGCACTAGAGTGTCCAGTTCCTGTTCGCGCAGCTCCAATGGAATTCGGTCGAGCACGTTCATCCCCAGTGCCTCGACTTCGCTCCAGCCATACATTCTCTCCGCTGCCGGATTCCATGCTGTGATAATGCCATCCAACCCTTGCACGGTGATGGCATCATGGGAGTCATGAACGACCACGGCCAAGCGGAGTTGCTCGTTGGCTAGATGGAGCGCCTCACGCGTTTGCTCCATCTCAGTGATATCGATGAACGAGATCACGGCACCTTCGATTATATTGTCGATCGTGCGATAGAGCTGAATGCGTAGGGAATAATTTTTACCGTCTGCGGTCTTAACTTTCAGTTCTTTGGAAACCAAAGTGTTTAGCACGGTTTGGATATCCGCCGAAAGCTGGTTATAATCGATTAGATTGGAAACGATATGGCTCACGGACCTTCCAACATCGCTCGGAATCAAGTGGATGATTTTGGCTGCAGCGGGGGTGAAATGAAGGATGTTCAATTGATGATTCACAAACACAGTGGCAATGCCAGTGCCGGCCATGAGGTTGCTGATGTCGTTATTGGCTCGCGACAACTCTGCGACCTTGATTTGCAATTCGGTGTTCACAGTTGCCAGTTCTTCGTTCACCGATTGCATCTCCTCTTTGGAGGTTTCTAATTCTTCATTGGTGGATTGCAGTTCCTCGTTCACGGACTGCAATTCCTCGTTAAAGGATTTAAATTCTTGGTTAGACCTCTCCAATTCCGCCTGGATGTTTTGGAGATCATTTTCTCTTACCTGCAGTTCTCTCTGGAGTGTTAGAATCCGAGCATCAAGGTTTTGCCCACCTTCCGGCAGGGCGCTGGATAACGCGTGATCGGCTTCCATGAGCAGCGCTTTCTTCAGAACGACAAGATAGAGCGGTGAGTCGAGGGAGGCGAGTTCGCCTTCTAACACTGGGTGGATGGTCACGTCGATACGGGTGCTGCCATCATTGGTTTTGAGGTGAAGGCCCTGATACGAAGTGGTTTCCTTGCTGTCCACGGCTTTTCGAAGGGCGGCGGACAGTCCGGGCCTCAGCCCATCGCGCGCCATTTTGAAAATGTTGTTCACTCCCGTTTCTCCAGAGGCTGGTTCCAGGAATAACCCGGCACGTCCATGGAGATAAAGCAGATCTCCCTTTTCATTCACGAGTAAAGCAACTGGCGCGACCTCCTTCAGGAGCGCCTGTTCGGTCAGTTCGCGTAGCGATAATTTTTTGACGACCGTCGGCGTGACCTTAAAGCGAGGCGGTGCATCCGAAAGCGTCAGGTGAGGGAATTGGACAATAGGCCGCGGTCTCAGATGGTTCGGCTTGCGACTATACAACCTAGCCTTGCGGTCCATCATCTCAAAGAGATCGCTAAACTCACCGATGCCTTCGGAAATTCCTAGGAATAGCATGCCGTCCGGATTCAACGCATAGTGAAACAGGGGAATGATTTTTTTCTGCAAGTCTCCACTCAGATATATCAGGAGGTTGCGACAACTGATCAGGTCGAGGCGGGAGAATGGAGGATCCTTGATCAGGTCCTGCTCGGAAAAAACCATTAGATCGCGGATGCTTTTGTGAATGCGGTAGGCGTTGCCATCGGCTTCGATGCTGAAAAAGCGTGCTAGACGCTCCGGTGAAATGTCGGCGGCCACGCTGGCTGGGTAGAGACCAGAGCGTGCGGCGGCAATTGCCCTGCTATCTATATCGGTTGCAAAGATCTGGATCGAAAAATTCTGTTTAAGCAACTGCATGCGCTCCACAAGCAGGATGGCGATGGAGTAGGCCTCTTCACCAGTCGAGCAGCCAGCCGACCACACACGGATCGCGGAGCCCGCGTCTTTGCCTTCGAAAAGTTTGTGGATCGCCACTTCCTCCAGCATCTTGAAGGCCTCCGGATCACGGAAGAAATTAGTCACGCCGATCAATAGATCACGAAACAAGCAATTCACCTCATCGGGTGTCTGTTGGAGATACTTGACATAGTGGTCAAGGGATTCGATTTGGTGGACGGCCATGCGCCGTTCGATGCGGCGGTGGATGGTGCTCGGCTTGTATTGGGAAAAATTATGGCTGGTCTGGGCGCGCAGTAAGATAAAAATCTTTTTGATCGCAGTTTCAGACATGGGTGACTGGCTAGTATGGGTCTGGGAGGTTTTTGCAAAGACCCGGTTGGCATAGGCGATCAACTGCGCGGGCATTTCGTCTGGCGTCAATTCGTAGTCCACTAGCCCAGTAGCGATGCAGCTACGCGGCATCCCATCGAACTCGGTGGAGTCGGGTTTTTGAACCATGACCATGCCACCCTCGCCCTTGATCGCACACGCACCTTGGGTGCCGTCATTGCCGGTGCCTGAAAGTATGATGCCGATGGCTAGTTCATGTTGATCCTGCGCGAGGGAGTGGAAGAAAAAGTCGATCGGCAGGCGATGGCCAAGCGGCTCCAAGGGGGGCATTAAATGTAATGCTCCGTTTAGAAACGCCATGTCGTGACCTGGTGGAATGATATAGATATGGTTGGGCTGCACTACCATATCGTCTTCGACCTCGGTTACCGGCATGCGGGTGTAGCGCTGGACAAGTTCGGTAAGAAGACTTTTGTGATCCGCTGCCAAATGCTGGACCAGCACAAAGGCCATGCCGGGATCCGCATCTTTTGGCATGCCAGAAAAGAAGGCTTCAAACGCTGCTAATCCTCCAGCCGAGGCACCGATGCCAACGATAGGGAATTTTAAGATTGGAACAAGATTGTGCGGTGCTGCCGGCTTATGGGTAGCGTGTTCCATTTTTTTCATAACGATTTAAATCTATAGATAGTAAATTATCTATTTTTATAAATAATTCATAACTACGATAAAGTTGATAAATTTATAGTGAAGCGAAGCAGGTGTAATGAATGTGATTTCCTGATGACCGGATACCCGATCCAAAACCATGCATCGTTCCCCACCCTGAAGGCGTGAATGTAATAATTTCACTGATAAATCTGAGAAAAATGACATGAATAAAACTGAATTTTCTATCCGAAAAATATTCAGTATATTCTCTTTCCGCTATGGGGTGAATTACTACCTATCCCGTCTACACCGAATCCGTTACTTTAAGTTTAATATTACAAAATCGAAGCTGGAGAATTAGCTTCCATGTTATCCATTCATCGAACAGCACTTAGAGGGTGTTATGTGAAAAAAAGTGAACTACTAAATTTTATCGGTCAGATAAATCGCACCCCTCCCAAAAAATGTTAGAGCAAGAAAAAATACGTGTGCTGTCCCTAGAGGATGTGCCTACCGATAGCGAGCTGCAGCAGAATGCGTTGCAGGATTCTGGTATCGTGTTTGACTGGAAGACTGTCGAAAATGAACGTGATTTTACGGAAAGCGTAGCTAATTTTCAGCCGCATGTGATCCTTGTCGATTTTAAGTTGCCCGCATACTC
>JBILMI010000041.1:0-15243 GCA_044375585.1 Luteolibacter sp. | reverse complement strand
CGTTCTGCAGCGCCTTGCAGCCAGTAGGATGAGCACTTCGCGATATCAAGTTTACCGTTCGGATCATCTGCTGGGCAGTGGCGTCCGGTCTTATCGTGCGATCCGGTTCCGTGAACGGAGCCGTCGTTTTGAGCGACATGGAAATCAAGTGTCCACGGACGCAACGCATCGGTCATGATTTTGTATGCAGGCCAAAATTCTTCATCCGTGTAACCCGCTTTGAGAAGTGCGGCCTCAGGAGCATTGTAGCCCATGAGGTAAAGGTAGGTGTGCGCAAGGTCGGCTTGGAAACCAACGACGCCTGGCATGTTGGTCGCCTCGAGCGTATCGACAGCCGCTTTCCATGAATGGAAGCCACCCCAGCAGATTTCACCTTCAGCAGCGATGCGCTCACCGAATTGTTCGGCGACTTTACCCGCTTCACGGAAAGTTTTAGCAACTTTGGCGGTGTTGCCAGCAGGGTCTTTTGCGAAGTCAATGGTGCCACCTGCGGTATCGACACGAATGATTCCGGATTTACGGACACCATGCTCGTTGAGGATCTTTGCGATGCGGCAGGTTTTCTCAACAGCGAGAACGAAGTTCTTCATGTCGTCGTCGCTACCAAAAGCAGGACCACCGACGGTGCCTGGCCAAACTGGAGCAACAAGAGAACCAACGGAAAGGCCTTTGGCTGCAATCTTGTCGGCCATATTACGGATCTCAGCGTCAGATGCGTCTGGATCGGTGTGAGGATGGAAAATGAACAGATCGACACCGTCGTATTTGATTCCACCGACCTCTGCGGCCGTGGTGAGCTCGAGCATGTGATCTAGGGAAATGGGTGGGTGATCTGTGTCTGGCTCTTTTCCAACCAAACCCGGCCACATAGCGTTGTGTAATTTAAGTGAACTCATAAGATGCGATGTTTTTCTCTTCTCAATTGCCCCTTGTCAAACAGGCACTGAAGTTTAAAGCGCCACAGCGCACATATTCAAAGATTGACAATCTTTGTCGGAATACTTCTCCTATTGTCATGCACGTTTCATTAACTCCTGAATTGGAATACGCCGTCAAAATGAAGGTCTCCTCTGGGCTATATAACAATGCCAGCGAAGTCATTCGCGAGGCGTTGCGGATGACGCTCAAAGCTGAGGCCGAAAATGAATGGCTGAAACGCGAAGCCGCAATCGGTTATCTACAGCTTGATACTGCCGAAACCGTTCGTGTCAGCAACAAAGCCGAATTCGAGGCTCTAGCGCGTAGCCAAGCATGACCCTTGAATTCACCCACGCCGCCATCGCGGATCTTCAATCGATTCGATCCTACACCTTGCAGGTATGGGGCGCGGAACAAGAGCAAGTTTACTTAGATTCTCTATGGAAAAAATTCGGAGATTTGTTAGCAAACCCAGAACGTTGGAGAAAACGAGACGATCTGTTCCCCGGTTGCCAAATTGCAGCTCATGCAAAAAACGTGATTCTCTTCCGCATCAACGGCTCGGATTTACAAGTTGTTAGAATACTTCACGCAGCGATGGATTTTCCCAGACACCTAACAGACAAAGAGTGAACCAATTAGCGTAAGCTCATTTATTATCTGCGTTCATTTGACGAAGTGATTTAATTTTCGTGTTCGTCCATGTCCGTTTACCCCGGCCTGCCGGGGCTTCGCTCCCATTGCGGTTCGATTATTTCAGGTTAACATATATTGTAAAAGCATGTGATACAATTTCCAACGCGGAACTTTGACCCTCGGCTCCAAATTAGTTAATCCCTTCACATTCAAGCGTTCCAAAGTCTCCTCCGCGATCACCGCCGGCAAGCCACTGGCCAGCCGCAAACGCCAGCCGCACAGCTTTTCCGCATAGACCCGCCCGTGAGCCACTTTCTCCAGCGCGAGCTTCCTCCATTTTTGAAATTCAGTGAAACATGATACGTCGTCAGCTGCATCCGTCACCGGCAGGTAACACCGACCCATCCGCCTATCCTCTGGAAAATCCCGCAGGATATTTACCAACTGCAATCCCTTTCCATACTCTACCGCCCACTGCTCAAGCTCGGCTTGTGGATGAGTGGAAAACTTCTCCCCCATCGTCAGAAATCCCAACCGTGTCCAAAACAGACCCACACATCCCGCAACCCGCCACGCGTAATCTTTTAACTCATCAGCATTCTTTAAACTGCTGATTCCACTACCTGCATTTCCAAATCTCTTGAGATCTAGAATCTGACCGCTAATGATCGTTTCTAACACCTCATCAATCAGCGCGATCTCACCCGGATCCAAACCACGCAGCGCACTCAGAATTTCCAAGTGACTCACCAACAAAGCAAATTCTCGTTTGTCGGAGATGCCTTTATAGAAATCTTCAGGAAATGCGTGAGACGCGGCTTTTCCCCTGACTTGATTCAAATAATCTAACAACGTTTCAATCCGCTCCTCAGACGATCCGACAAGCGAATCCGCAATCGTATCGCTCGTCCTCGCTAATAAATAAGCGATCCCAGCAGCGCGGCGCATCGGACGCGGAAGTAACCGGAGACTAAGGTAAAACGAACGCGATACCCCTTTGAGAACTTCCGTTTCAAGTTCCGTCCCCATCACTCATCCATGGCAAGAATTCGTCCGCAGTTCTCGCATTGTGTGATCTCTTTCTCGCTCTGAACTGCAATCGCTGTGGATGCGATCACCTTCATGTTGCAGCCTGTGCATTTTCCACCACGCAAAGTCACGATCGCTGTGCCGTCTTTTGATTTCAATAATTTTTCGTAAAGTGGCAAGACGTCTTCGGAAACAGATTGCACCAGCTTATCGCGCTCTGCACGAAGTTCCTTCTGCTGCTCTTCCATGCGTGCATGGCGCTCACGAATCGTGACGAGATCCGCATCGACGATTGCACGGGTTTTTCCGAGCTCTTCGTTGGCTTGCTGAAAGATGATCCGAAATGCGTCCACTTCCTCCATAGCTTGAAGCTCTCTCGTTTCAAACTCATCCACCTCTTTTTCATACCTCGTGATCTCGTGACCTAGCGCATTGTATTCTTCATTCTTCTTGGTCTCAAATTGCTGGACACGCAGGCGCTTCACCGTAGTCCGACGCGTCTCCGCATCCATTTCGATTTTCTTCACGCGTAGCTCAACTTCAGTCAGAGCATCCTTAGCTTGTTTCACTGCCGCCTCATCACCCGCAAGCTTTGCTCGAGACCGAGCCTCCTCCTGCGGCAACTTCGCTAAGTCTTTTGCTATCGTCAGCAAGCGCTTGTCCCGATCCTGTAAAATCAATAATCCACGTATCTCATCCAACATGGCTGATTTCTAACCCCCTCTTCCTAACTCCGCAAGCCTCACGCACTTAAATTCCAATCTAAAGCGGGACGCTACTGGATAAATCTAGGACTTCGGCCCAAACCACTCATCACACCTTGCAGTCGCCTTGTCTTTATGCACCTGCTTGATGTAAATTAAAACCGTTCCAAATGCCGCTGCAAGCGCTCCCGAATCATCCGCAAATCCCGCTCCTGGAATGATATCTGGAATAACGTCGGCCGGAAAAATAAAGTAGCCCAGTGCAGCCACGATCACCCCCTTCGCCCACATAGGCGTGTCGGGATCTTGGAGTGAGTAAAACATCGAAACTGCCTTATGCGCCATTTCGCGTCCGATGATCTTCGCATAGTTCGTGACCTTATTCCAAAACGATAGCTCGTTGTAACTCTTGCTATATTCGTCGTCTGACATGGCGATATGATCGCATCATTTTAAGCAAACTCAACCCTCCTCATCTTCCAAATCTCCATTCGAATCCTGGGCTGTTTCATCTTCCTCAAGTTTGCGAAAATGAATTTGCCCAACACGACGGCCATCGGTGCTGGTGACTTTGGCTTCGTAACCGAGAATGACGATGGATTCACCGACTTCTGGAAAACGCTCGAGTTGTTGAGTGACGTAACCACCGACGGTCGTGACTTCACCACTTTCGAGATAAAGTTCCGAAACGTAGCCTTCTAAATCATTCAGCGTCACGGAACCTTCGACCACGAATTCTTCATCGTTGATCCGCACAAATGGTGAATGCTCGTTATCGAACTCATCCTGAATATCACCCACCAATTCCTCGATCACGTTATCGAGGAAAACGATACCCACAGGAGTGCCGAACTCATCCACTGCCATGGCAAGGTGGGCGTGCTCTTTGAGGAAAAATTTAAGCAAGCTATCCAACGGCATCGTGTCAGGAACCATTTTCAAATCACGCTTGATGCGCATCAGATCGGGATCTGGATCGTTCATCAACTTGAACAAATCTTTGATGTGGATCAGTCCGATTGATTGATCGAGGTGACCTTTCACCAATGGAAAACGTGTGTGCTTACTGCGCAGCGCAATCGCCAAAACTTTATCAAAAGGTTCATCCGCATCGAGCACGATCACTTCGTTACGCGGGGTCATCACATCACGCACCCAGAGTTCATTCAGCTCGAGAGCATTGATCAGGATCTCCCGTTCGGTATCGGTAACCTCTTTAAACTTACCCGAATGCGTCACCAAAATTGCAAGCTCTTCAGCAGAGTGCACGTGTTCCCCTTCACTGATCGGGTCGATACGAAAAATCGCTTTCAGCAACCAGTTGGCAGTTCCTTGGAAGAAGCGAATGACAAGATAGAAGCTCTTGTAAAAAAGGTGAAGAGGACCGACCAATAACATCGTGGTGCCAAGTGCGCGACGGATCGCAATCGATTTGGGTAGCAACTCTCCAACAACCACATGCAAGAAAGTGAATGATGCGATCGCGAGTAGAAACGAAATCATCGAAACTGGACTGAATCCAATTCCAAATACATTCGCGTTCTCAGGCATGCCGGTCATGAAAAGGAGCGGAGAAACCATGGCTTCCACGAAAGGCTCTCCTAAGAAACCAAGTGCGAGGGAAGCGATCGTGATTCCCAATTGGTTTGCGGAGAGATAGCCATCCAAATTCTTTACCACATGCACAGCGCGAGTGGTGTCTGCTCCTGTGTCTTTACCGTGCGATTCAAGCTGACTTGGGCGAACCTTCACGATGGCAAATTCAGATGCCACGAAAAACGCGTTTAGTAACAGGAAGAAAACGATACCCGTAAGATACAGCAGCGCCTTTCCAACAGTTGGAAACTCGTGGCTGATGTTCGTGCTAGCAAGTAGCGCGTTATGTAAAAATTCTATGTTCACTGAATGCTCAAAGTTTTTCGTAAACGCCTTGGTCACGTTTTTCTAAGACCGTAAAACCGGCCTTTTTCGCATCAGAAACCGAAAGTGGTTTCGCCACGCGAGGGGTGTTGATTTTTGAAACCACTTTTTTGATCGGGTGCTTACAGATTAAGCAGCACTCGAGAGCTACGCGGTCAACTGGCCGTCTCAACTCGAATCCAAGTCGGCAAACTCTACACGATCGCTCTGGATCGTCAGGGGCTTCGGAAACGTATTCGTAAATTGGCATTGGAGAAACGCGGGAGCGGGTAGTTTCCGTCCCACGTTTAAATCATGCGGTCAGGGGAACCGCATGAACCGGCTGTATTACCAGCTGGATTTTGTCACACCTGGCAGAAGACCTGCAGATGCGTATTCACGGAAAGTGATCCGAGAAAGTTTAAAACGACGAAGGAATGCACGGCGACGGCCAGTGACTTCGCAGCGATTCACAACCCGAGTCGGGCTAGCATCGCGTGGAAGCATCGAGAGACCAACATAGTCTTTCTCTGCCTTTAGCTTGTGCCTGAGGTCTGCGTATTTATCAACGGTGTTTGCTTTGCGCTTGTTGCGTGCGATCCAACTTTTCTTAGCCATAATTCGGGGCGGTTTGATACCCCACACAGCCAACCGTGCAAGCCCAAACTGGCTTTTATTTGGAAAAAGTTGAAAATAAGTGGGTTTTCCTGATTTTAAGCGCCTCAGGATCGATAATTCACGTGGCGTAATCAAGCTGGATTACACAACCACATGGACAGGATGAACTCAGATAAGAAAAATATGTCGGAATCAGAGCCACGCTGGAAGATTCTACTATAGCTATTTTTCCGGATAAATCACCTCTTCCAGATAAAGTCCGTCGGCGGGTGCGCACAACGGAGCTTTGCCATGTGGCAAGCCATCAGGTTGATCCAATAACAACGCCAGATCATCTAATCGAAGTCTTCCCTGGGCTGCTTTGATCGCTGAACCTACCAGCATCCGCACCATTTTGTAGAGAAATCCATCCCCATGGAAACTCATCCGGTATCCATCTGGAAGTATCGTAAGCTTCGCAGAAAAGATACTTCGCACATAATCCGTATCTTCGTCCTCATTTCCTCGATACGCCGCAAAGGCATGGAAATCATGTTTTCCCTCAAAGCATTTCAACGCCTGCTCCAACGCATCCGCATCCAGCAAACGCGGTAAATGCCACGCCAGACCCGCTTTCAACGGCGGCATCACTGGATCGGTGCAAACATCATAATGATACCGTTTCCCTATCGCCGAAAACCGACTGTGAAAATCCGCCGATACTTCCTCACAAGCCATCAATCGAATCGCAGCTGGCAGCTTGGTGTTCAGCGCCGGAACCCAGTTGTATGGATTCATAGTCGAATCCTCCGGTGCATCGAAATGCGCCACCTGCCCATACGCATGCACGCCCGTATCCGTCCGACCCGACCCGTGCATTTTGATTGGCTGCTTCGCGATCCCTTCCAGGGCCTCATTCAGAAAATCCTGCACGGTGTTGCCACCTGTTTGGGACTGCCATCCGAGAAACGGGCGCCCGTCATACGCGATCGTGAGTTTCAGTCTCATGCGATTTCTTCCATCCATCGGTTTAAAATTTCCACCGCCGCCACTTGGTCGATCACGGCTTTCTGCTTGCGAGCATTCTTACCTGCCTCGTGCAATTTCTGAGACGCATCCATGGTCGAATACGTTTCATCCACAAAAACCAAAGTCAGATGCGGCAACATCCGTGTGAGCTTCTCCGCGTAATGTTTGACCTTCTTCGCTGAGTCCCCTTCTGTGCCATCTAAGCGCAACGGCAAGCCAACCACCAAAGTCTTAACCTTCCGCATCAAAGCGATATCTCGAATCCGCGCCAAGCCATCTGAACCATGCGTGAGATTGATCGTCTCCACCGGATGTGGCATGATGCCAAAATCATCCGTTGCCGCGATCCCGATCCTCGAACCACCGTAATCCACTCCCAATGCTGGATGCGGTGATGCTTCTGAGAAACTTTCAACTTGTGGTTCGTGATTCAATGCAACGCCAGCTTTCCCATACATTCCTAATTGTTCAAGAAAAGGTAAGTAAGAAATCAACAATACTCAGAAACTCAAACTTTGGATCATTTTTGAAAATTCAAATGGTCTGTCCGTGATTATAATGGTCGTAGGTGACAAAAAAGAACGCCTCAGGCACTCCCCTCCTCATCCACAACATCGGCAACGGCACCCAAGAAGAAGACAGAATCGATAAATACCCCATCACCAGCCACTACCGCTGGAAAGAATAGCCAACGGCCAACCCGTCACACCTCATTACAATCTTTGTCACGGCCAAGACAAAGATTGTAATGAGGTGAACCGAGATCCGAGATCATGCTTACCATCCCACGAAACGATTAAACCGCCATAGCCAAAGCGTGTCGGGCGGCGTCAGCCAATATCTTGGCGCGCTTTTTCCATATTTTTCTGCCGATATAAATTTTCGGATACAATGCGGAAGGCAATAACGGATCGGTCTCCAGTGCGATGCTTGATGCAGCCTTTTCCGCAGCAGTCCAATCCGCAAGTGCCTCAGGGGTGTTTTGCTGGGTGACGGCAGGAAATTGATCAAGAATGGCCTCCAGTTTCTCATACTGCTCATTGATATCCTCAAAGTTCCAGGCGCCTTCAACCATCCTTATGTCAGCTTTTTGACCTTTCGAATCTGCCATAAGCAGCAATAGATGCGTGCAATCAGGATCATCGCTCGCGACCAGTTTCTCGATAGCTGGTGGGGTTGAAGGTGAAATCCAGACACTTCCCTGAAGACATCCACAACCAAATTTAGCCAGGGCTCGTGTCAATTGGCGACGTTTCGAACTCTCCGTTTCAGGTATATCAAACAGGAACAACCGCCACTTACTATCCCACTGAGTGGCCCAAGCCTGCTCTGGATCACGCCTTCCATGCGCAACATTCCGCCCTGCTTCCGTCAGTCGATGAAGGCGCTTGCCCGAAGCCGGATCATGCAATGTTTCAATATACCCTTGCGCCTCAAGTCGATGTATCTGACTAAGCAATCCATTGCGGTAAGCCCAACCCTCAAATGATTGCTCAAGGTTCTGAAAAGTCGGCTTAAACGGCTTTTCCGCAAGCCAGAACAGGCGGTAAAGAAGGAGTTCGGTTTTTGCTTTCATCGGCAACTACTGTTTACAATCTTTGTCACGGCCGCGACAATAATTGCAAAGACGGGGTCAAAAATTGCAATCTTTGTCGTGGGCGTGACAAAGATTGCAATGAACTTGATCGTGTTTTTAGGTGAGAATCGGAGCTTGTTATTATCGCAAAACCTGTGCAAGAGTCCGCGTCCCCGCGGAAAAACCGTGGTTTTCTTGTATTTTTTTCTATGGACACACCTCCTTTTTCCGAGCTCGGCCTTCCCGATGATCTCCTCGCAGCGATTGAAACTTTAGGCTACGAGCGGCCTTCTCCCATTCAATGGAAAGCCATCCCACCTGCTTTGGCGGGAAAAGACATTCTGGGCCTCTCCGCAACTGGCTCCGGTAAAACCGCGGCTTTCGCTCTCCCTGCTCTGGCATTGATCGACGTCAAAAAAGCTTACCCGCAAGTCTTGATACTCTGCCCAACTCGTGAGCTCGCTGTGCAGGTTTGCGAAGAAGTTCATCGCCTCGGCGCGAAAAAAACCGGTCTTCAAGCGACTCCTGTTTACGGTGGTGCACCGATCGACCGCCAACTCCGCGCCCTCCGCAGTGGCGCTCAGCTTGTCGTCGGAACTCCCGGCCGCTTGCTTGATCACCTTCGCCGTGGCTCGTTCGATGCCAGCCGGATCAAAATGGCAATTCTCGACGAAGCCGACCGCATGCTCGACATGGGTTTCAAAGAAGAAATGGACGAAGTCCTTGCCGCACTCCCGAAAGAACGCCAGATCCTATTCTTCTCCGCAACGATGAATCAGGGAGTTACCCGTTTCATCAAAAAATTCGGTAACGACCCGCAACTCATCGAGATCGAACAAAAAGCGATGACGGTTTCCACGGTTGAGCAAGCCTACTACGAAGTCCGCCAACGCTCGAAGGTCGAAGTTCTTTCCCGTATCCTCGATATGAACCCGCCACGTCTCGGGATCATTTTCTGTAACACGAAACGTTCGGTTGATGAATGCACCGAAGATCTCGTTAACCGCGGCTACGCTGCTGACCGCCTCCATGGCGACATCACACAGCAAATGCGCGAACGCGTTCTCAAACGTTTCCGTGATGGCGCGGTCGAGCTTCTCGTCGCAACCGACGTCGCAGCTCGAGGTCTCGACATCGATGAAATCGATATCGTCTTCAACTACGACCTCCCAACCGATCCCGAAGATTACGTTCACCGCATCGGTCGAACCGGCCGCGCTGGCCGCTCTGGACGCGCTGTGTCTTTTGTCTTTGGTCGCGAAATTTATCGCCTCCAAGCCATTGAGCGTTACACCCGTCAAGTCATCAAACGCGAAAAAATCCCATCGGTCGAACAAGTCGAGGGTCGCCGTGCAGACATCATTTTTGAATCGCTCAAAGAACGCCTCGAGACGGGTGGTTTTGATTCCTATCAGGAAAACATCGACCGCTTGTTAGAACAAGGTCACACCCCGACTGACATCGCCGGTGCCTTGATTACCATGCTGCGTGAATCGAACGGCCGCGAAGGCGAAGCCATCCAAGAGGATCGCGAGCCAGAAGGCGGCCACAAGCGCGAGCGAGATAACAAGAATAGCAGAAACGATAACCGTGATTCACGTGAACCACGCGAGCAACGTCCACGTTACGAATCCCCTGATCGCCCACCACGCGAATACGAACGCGGCGGTGCCAAGCGCGACGCGGGTCCAGTCGAAGGTGGTATGTCACGCTTGTTCATCTCTCTCGGTAAAGGTGCAGGCATCATGCCTAAAGATATCGTCGGTATGATGTATCGTGAAGCAGGCCTTCCAGATGGTTGCCTCGGTCGCATCACCTTGTTTCCAAAACATTGCTTAGTCGATGTCCCAGAAGCTCTCGCCGATCAAGCGATTCAGAAAACCCGCAACGCGAAACTACGTGGAAAAGCCTTCCGCATGGACGTTGACCGCGGACCGAATCAGTAAGGCTCGTTGTTATTTCGTGATGAGCTAGAAAGCTCTGTGATATGAATCGTGCCGCATCAGTCGAACGTAATCCCATGCGCTATGTATGGTTTACGACGCTTTACAATGCGCGCGCTTATTACCCTATCCTCGCGATTCTATTTCTCGATCTCGGGTTAACTCTCGATCAATACGTCCTTCTTAATTTTGTTTGGGCGGCATCGATCTTTTTATTCGAAGTTCCATCAGGCGCACTGGCCGACACACTCGGCAGGAAAACCCTGCTCGTCGCCGCTTCCATCCTGATGATCGCGGAAATGTCGTGTCTTCTTTTCGCGCCCAAAGATGGAGGATGGTTACTTGTCGGACTGTGTATCACTAACCGATTTCTATCAGGTCTTTCTGAAGCAGCTGCAAGCGGTGCCGATGAAGCACTTGCATACGACTCTCTGCCAGAAGTTGCGCGTGAAAATGCATGGGATAAAATCCTCGCAACCTCAATGCGTTATCGCTCGGTCGGCTATGTCATTGCCATGATTCTGGGTGGAGTTCTTTACGATCCTTCCTTCATCAATCAACTACTCCCGGAAAAATTTCATCTCAGCACAACGCTCGCTCATCGCTTACCCATCGTGCTTGTTTTAATGCAAGCCATCGCCTGCTTGTGCATCACACTCCGCATGGTCGAGCCAAACGCCCATGAAATCCAAGGTATCTCCAAAGCTTGTAGCAACGCCGCCAAACTAACCCTACAAACTGCCAAATGGGTTTTCACCAATCCAGCCACACGTGTAGTCATCATCATTGGTTTTTCGATTGATGCGGTCGTACGAAACTTCGCTACAATTAACAGCAGCTATTATCGTATGATTCATCTTACCGAGTGGACTTATGGCTTCATCGGTGCCGCTCTTGGCCTGCTTGGCTATGTCGTCCCGACCATCGCTGCGAAACTGAATCAACGCTATAGCACACTTTCCAATCTCGCCTTTATTTCAGGTATCGCTTTGATTGGATTGATCGGCATCATCCCAGCAAACTCCATTTGGTGTCTACTTCCTGCCATGCTTCTCATGACCACTCTCGGTTATCTTAGCTTCACCATGAGCCGCGCTCTCAATCGTGCCACAGACTCATCAAAACGAGCCACAGTCCTCTCCGTGAAAGGCCTCGCCTTCAACCTCGCCTACGGCTCGTTCGGCCTCGGCTTTTCTTTGCTACTCGCTGTAAATCCGCCCTCTCCTATCGGCAACAGCGCCCTCCAAAATGCGCTTTTTTGGCAAGTCCCCTTCTTCGCATTGGTGACCACGATATTGATTCTTCGTGGGAAGAAATATCGATTCAATAACCACCGCGTGGAAAATCAATAAGGCAAGATTTCAAAGCCTGCGGCGGAAAAATCTAATCATTCACCATCACCGGCACACCATAAGTCGTAAACCCGGTCGAATCCTTGATCTCAATATCTAGAATCTCCCCAGTCAGGCGCTCTACATCACCTTCGAAGATGACGATTTTATTCTGCGGTGTCCTACCTGAAAGCGTGTTGGTATTATATTTCGAAGGACCTTCACACAGCACAGTTTGCACGGTGCCTACTATCGCTGCGTGTTTTTCCATCGCTAAACGATTGACCACATCCAGCAGACGTTGGTTGCGCTCTTCTTTCACGATTTCAGGAACTTGATCTTCCATCTCTGCCGCAGGCGTGTCTTTGCGCTTCGAGTAACGGAACACAAAGGCGTTATCGAATTTAAGTCTTTCAACTGTTTCAATGGTCGCTTGGAAATCTTCTTCGGTCTCGCCTGGGAAACCGACGATAATATCCGTGGTGATCGCAATATCCGGTCTCGCGGCTTTCATCTTCTCGCAGATCTCGATGAACTTCTCAGCTTTGTAAGGACGTCGCATCGCTTTCAAGATTCGATCCGATCCACTCTGCATGGGAAAATGGATGTGGGACATCAGTTTTGGCAAATACGTAAATGCCGCCACCAAATCATCGCGGTATCCGATCGGGTGCGGTGAGATGAAACGAATCCGCTCGATTCCATCGATTTCATGCACCGCTTCTAACAACTGAACAAATGGTGACTTACCATCCACTTTTGGAAACTCCGTGCGGCCGTAAAGATTTACAATTTGCCCCAGCAGAGTGACTTCTTTCACTCCTTGGCGCGCGAGAAATTCAACTTCTTTCACGATATCTGCAATCGGCCGACCCCGCTCTTTTCCGCGAGTATCGGGAACAATACAGAACGAGCAACGCATATTGCAGCCCTGCATGATGGAAACAAATGCCGATGCATTGCGCGCCTTCGGCAAATGGTCACGGATCGTATTTTGAGAATCCGCTTCCTCCGCAATATCACATACCGAAGTTCCGCTCAACGAAAGAGCAGGATCGTCCATCCGCGCTTCTAACCGTTGTTTCAAAATGCCATCCACATATTCAAAGACCTTGTGATACTTCTGCGTGCCGACCACGACATCGAGATGCGGAATACGTTCAAAAAGTTCCTGCCCACGTGATTGCGCCATGCAACCCATAAAGCCATAGACCACATGCGCCCGCGTCTGCCGCTGCGCTCCCATGATGCCCATTTTTCCTAAAGCTTTCTGCTCTGCTTGATCGCGCACTGAGCAGGTGTTGATCAAAATCGCATCCGCATCATTTTCAGTGGGAGTCAATGTGTAGCCACCTTCGGTGAACATTCGCGCTACCTGTTCGGTATCGCGTTCATTCATCTGGCACCCGTAGGTCTTTAGGTAAACTTTAGGCATCTCTTCTTAAAAAACATTACGCCAATTTCAGGCGCTCATCAGAAGCAAGTTTTGCAGTCAATGCCGCATAACCACCCGCCACCTGCATGTTGAAGCAAAGCAAATAGAGCGTGAAAATTTTCGGATCAAAAACATCCACTAACTTCTCCACCGTCTCATCGAGTTTTTTCGTATCCAACTCTTTTGGCAAGGCACCGGAGACCGTTCCTTTGCCATCGTGCTCAATCCCCAAACCATCGCAGAACATCCCAAGCATCTTCTGCTGCGCCGCCATCAAATAAGCTTGCATCAACTGTTCACCAATTCCGTCACAAACACGGAGCTGGAGAGTTTTCTGAACCCATGCGTATTGCTCAGCTAAAGACTTTTTCTGCACAAACACCGGACGCAACTTTCGGTCCGCTGCCAAGGTCGAGATGATGGTCTTGTAAACGTCTTTGTCGTTTGCGCGGAACCAATCGAGCATTTCAGCAACGACGACGGAATCAATGGTGGTAAAAATTTCGTGGGATTTCACAGGTAGAAAAGTTGAATGGGCGTGAAGTCAAATCCCTAAGCCGCAAGATGGCAACCATATCTTCCGTATCCAGCCAGAACTCATTCTCCCAACTTCTTCCATTGGAGTTTAAAATTTATTGTTTAAAGTCTATCTCATTCCCATGCGTAAGCCCGCTCCCATTATCGCGACTCTCTTTCTTGCTGCCTTGATGGTGTTTCTCATCCTGCGTCAGCCAAAGCCTGCGGATGAGCCCATTGAAGAAAAACTCCCTCCCGCCCTATCCATCCTTGGCCAAAACCCAGATTGGTCCCAGCTAAACAAATTTCAGCATACCATAACTCGCACAGACTTCGAAACCCTTCTCCGTGACATCTTCACCACCGATACGACTTGGCAGGAATTCATCACGATTCAGGACACTAACGCTGAAATCCTGACCTCTGGCGAACTGACCGAACCTCCTTTTATTCTCCATTTCGCCCAGCCAGAGAAAACTCTGCCCACTCCTCGCCACTGGCAAACCACCGAAAACCTGCCCGCCAGACCTATTGGAAAACCTCTCGCCAACCTCCACATCGCCATCGACCCAGGACACATCGGCGGAGAATGGGCCAAAATTGAGAGCCGCTGGTTCCAGATCGGCGATGCAACTCCTGTCACCGAAGGCGACATGACCCTGCACGTTGCCAATATTCTCAAACCTCTGCTGGAAGAAATGGGCGCCAAAGTCACCCTCGTGCGTAAAAAAGCCGACCCCGTGACGCCGTTTCGACCCGAGAATCTGGCAGAACTTGCCAAAAGTGACTCCTCACTCACCGACTCCGAATCCCTCAGACTTTACGCCGAGAAACTCTTCTACCGCACCGCAGAAATTCGTGCTCGTGCGAATCTGGTCAATGATGTCATCAAGCCCGATCTCGTGCTTTGCTTGCATTTTAATGCCGACGCATGGGGCGACCCAGCGAATCCAACGCTCGTTCCAAACAATCATTTCCATATATTGCTCAATGGAGGTTACACACCAGAAGAAGTCAGGCTTTCTGACCAACGCTTTGAAATGCTCAAAAAATTACTTCAGCGCACACATGAAGAAGAACGAATCGTCGGAAAGAACATTGCCGAAACTTTCGCAGAAATCTCTGAGATATCCCCATTTATTTACCCTCCGGGTGCAGGAAATTTCCGAGCAATCCCATCCAGTCCCTACCTTTACGCCCGCAATCTTTTAGCGAACCGACTCTATGACTGCCCCGTCATTTTTATGGAGCCCTACGTCATGAATTCGGTTCCCGACTACAACCGCATCCAAGCCGGCGACTACGAAGGCCTGCAAGAAATCGATGGAAAATTATTGCCATCGATTTTCCAAGAATACGCCAACGCCCTAGCTCAAGGGCTAGCGGACCACTACGGAAAAGAGCCCGAGGCCGATCAGGAACATTCGCAGTGAATTTACGGAGTGTATTGATAAATCCAAGTTTCGGTCAGTGCACCTTCCGCATCTTTGAGGAACAGGCGGAGATTCACGGGTTCTTTGCCATCGACATTGATATCAAAATTGCAGCGCCATGTATCGCCACCGACCACAGGACGTGCGGCTGGATGTAAAATTTCTCCACGAGAGGTGCTGATGACAGGTTCAACTTT
>JBILMI010000188.1:0-4078 GCA_044375585.1 Luteolibacter sp. | reverse complement strand
CCTTAATCGCAATCCGTTTCGTAAAGCGTCGGCCCTATGGAGTCCCGCTCCCGCCAACTCGCCTGCCGCCAACTCGCCTGCCGCCAACTCGCCTGCCGCTAATCTAATCATCCATATTAAAGAAAAGCGCCCATGGAGCATCTACACTGGGCTGGACAATCATGCCAGCGATGCACTGGGTGATGAGCGGCTCTATCTTGGCGGAAAATTCGGCAACGTTTTCGATCGCGACCACCGTCTCGGATGGATTTTACTAAATTCCGCAGATGGCAATTCCCTCCACGCCGCCAATCTCACCTACGAGATTCCCTTACCCCGCCATCATTTGCTCCAACTGAGCGCAGCCTACAGCGAATCAGAATCCTTTTCGCCTAACACACTTCTCGATAACAACGGCCGCTTCCTTAATTTTCGAGCCATGCTTGAAACTCCCCTAAGCGATTGGCACGGCCTGCGCCATAGCTGGAAAAGCGGCTTTTCCATGCGCAATAACCTCTACATCCAAGGCGCGACTGAAACCGATATAACCATGTTTCAATTCGAAAACCTCTGGGAGGGCGAATACCATGATGCCAACGGGTTTACTTCATTCACAGCGGGACTTTTTTGGAACCCAGGTGATACCTATTTTTCCAGCGATGATGCCACCTATGCATTCCTCGGAGCGGACGATGCTGAATCCACGGTCGCCACAATCAAAGCTGAGCGCATTCTGCCATTCCAAAATAGCGGTGATCTGGAGCTCCGTGCCGAAGCACAATGGGCAAACGAAAATCTTCTTTCCTCCGATCAATTCGGCGCCGCCGGTGCCCAACGCCTTCGCGGCTACGATGAAAGTTCTGCATTTTATGACCAAGCCTTGCTGCTGTCTGTGGAGTGGCAGTTCCGGCGCATCAGCCTACCCAGCAGGATGTCGTTGAGCCCGCATCTATTTTTCGACACAGTTTGGTTGGCTGACCATCAAGGCGGTAACGAACATCTGAGTTCCCTAGGAGCGGGATTCAAGTGGACCTGCCAAACTCATTATGCCGCGAAATTGGAAATCGCTCAGCCCCTGCAGCGCATCGGTAACGCTGCTCGCGATCCTGCCCTCATTTTTTCTTTCAATACATTCTGGTAAGGGCATTCATAATATCATCGTTTTACTGAACGGGCGGAAAGCAGCCAAACTTTATTTGTTAGAACCGCAAAATATCTAACAAATTTTTGGATTCGGATGCTGCCTTATCCATGGTATGCCCAAACGAAACCGCATCTGAGTGGGGACGAACTTACAGCAAGATACGCGGATCTGGCGGGGTGATTGCCACTACAAGCCCCGTGCCTTCACCACAAGCCAAGCGCCTTGCATTTCATCAAGCGTCGCTTGCTCCAAGCTATTTGCTTGGCTCTTCAGCTCCTTCTCCATCGCGCCAAAACGAATTTCAAATTTCTTATTTGCTGCAGCCATCAAGACCTCGGGATCGATATTTCGGTAGCGAGCTAAATTCACCACGGAGAAAAATAAATCACCGAGTTCTTCTTCGATCTCGTTTACGTCTTTGCCATCAATCGCCTTCTCCAGCTCGCCGAGTTCCTCGCGGATTTTTGCAATCACTCCGGTTTCCTCTGGCCAATCGAAACCGACCTTTGATGCCTTTTTAAGAAGTTTGTTAGCACGAATCAAAGCAGGTAAGCCTTTGCCTACGCCGTGAAGATAGGGCACTTCTTTTTCGCCCTTTTCCGTGCGCTTGATCGCATCCCATTGCTTGAGAACCTGATCGGAATCTTCCGCGAAAGTTTCGCCGAAAACATGTGGATGCCGACGCACCAATTTCTCGGAAATTTGCGCAGCCACTTGATAGAGATCGAACCTCCCTTCTTCCTCTGCAATCTCGCTGTGGAAAACGACTTGTAGCAATAAATCACCCAGCTCCTCACGCATGTGCACATCATCGCCAGAGCGGATCGCATCGACACATTCGTAGGCTTCTTCGATCAAATTCGAAATAATCGATTCGTGCGTCTGCTCCGCATCCCACGGACACCCCCCCGGCGCACGCAAGCGATGCATGATCGCACGCAATCTCTCGATTTGGTCGCCCGGCACATTGCAATCCATCATTTGCTCATCTGTCATAGTTCAATCCTGTTCGTTCTTCGCTGCACGTTGAAGCAAATCTCGCTCTTCATCCGTCAAACTTTGAAATCCCTCGCGAGAAATTTTATCCAAAATCAAATCCACTTCGGATTGCGTATATAAATCCAGCTCCGTCCGTGGGCGTATTTTCGGCTCGATATATCTACTCCTTCGCCTCGGCTCTTTCTTTGTCTGAACTCTAAATGCAGGCACCAAATTGATCAGAAGAAACCCCACAATCGCTCCGCCAAGATGTCCTGCTTCGCCGCCTTCGTTATCGCCGATCCGGAATGCAATGGCTCCAACCGCGATGACGATCACCACCAGCGCGAGCTTACGCATCGTCAACGTGATTGGCGGGAAAAGTAGTGCGACTTCCAAATGCGGAGCGATCACCGCCACCGCAATGATGATCCCATAAATCCCAGCCGAGGCTCCGACTAAAGACGATTGAATGCTCATCACTGGAAGGATTCCGATGTAAGCCAACAACACAAAAAATGCCGCGCCGCCGACCCCGCAGGCGAGATAATAAACCAGAAACTTCACCGATCCCAACCAACGCTCCACGAACGGTCCGAAGAAAAACAAGCCGATCGAATTCGCTAAGATATGACCCACACTAGCGTGGATGAATTGAAACGTAATGAACTCCCAAAGTTTATTTTGAAAAATGGCGCCCTTTATCGAGAACTCTCCCAATTCCCGGATCGCAAAATCAAAGAGCAACACATCTGCAAAATAGAGCCCGATGTTAAAAATCAGCAACGCTCTCACCACCGGCGGCAGCTGATTCAGCATCCCGCCTCTATGGGCTCCCCTGCGTTGCTCGCTCGACATGACAACAAGCTACCTCCCAGAAATGACTTTCGGCAAGCGCTAGTCTTGGAATGCATTCAACTCCAACCTTCCTAACTTTCACTGCTTATTCGATACGCCAAAAGGCGAACTTATCACTTGTCCTATTCGCTTTTTGGCGTATTTTTTTCATGTGATCTTAAGTTTTGCGGATACTCTCACTGAAAAGCTATTTCTCGGTCTGGTGCTAACTCGCAAAGAAACCAAACAGATCGGCAATCTCAACACCGTCAAAACTTTTGAACGCCTAGCCATCCTCAACGAGGCCGACGAAAAAAGCCTGCTACTCATCCCTTTCCTCCATTACCACAAACTTCACGGAACTAAAAAATTCTCTATCGATGCCGATTCTCGAAAATCTCCCTGGCGCATCACCTTCCAATGGGAAAACGCAGAGATGAAAAACGTCGAAATCGTAAAAGTCGAAGACACACACTAATCCACCGGAAAATTATGAAACCTATCACGAAATCCATCGTACGAGATCCGCTTAAAGTTCCTAAACCCATATCCAATGCCGCCTCAGCACTCATTCGCGATACGATTGCTCACCACGGAATCACCCAAAGCGCAGCGGCTCGCGCCATGCACATCAGCACGGCTCATCTCTGCGATGTCATCAATCAGCGCAAAAGCGTTAGCGCAAACCTCGCTCTAAGATTCCAGCACTGCTTCACCATACCCGGCGATCTCCTGATTCGCCTTCAAAGCCAATTCGATTTTCAGAAGGCCTGTCATTCCTCTAAAAATTTGAAAATTTGCCAAAAAATCGAGAAGGTCGCCTAAACTTTTAAGTTTAATCCAATTGGCAGAAAAACATAAGACTTAGCTCAAAATCATGAAATTCCGAACTCTCACCTTTCTTGTCCTATTTGTACACGGTCTAGTTTTAGCGGATGGGCTCCCGTTGAACGATGATCGCACGAAATGCGAGGCTCCACATCAACTTTTGAAACTCGATGAGGATCAACTCGAAGAAGTGACCGTCAGTAGAACGCTCACTTTAACCCGTGCACAATGGCAACAAGCACGAGCTATAAACCCAAGTATACCATAAACAATTTCTAGCATTTTATCCTGCACATACAATGACTGCACGTG
>JBILMI010000040.1:0-15344 GCA_044375585.1 Luteolibacter sp. | reverse complement strand
CCTAATCATCATCATCGATGAAAATATTGTCTGTTCCACTCCGTTACTGGCAGAGTCTGCCTCTTTATGCCAGGACTCTGGTCGGCATGGTGCTGGGAGCTCTGATGGGCGTGTTCTGGCCTCATGCGGCTGAAGTTTTCAAAGGACCTTCCAAGGCTCTGATGGGCCTTGTCCAAATGCTCGCCGCTCCGGTCGCATTCTTCGCCATCACCCACGCCCTAGCCGGTGCCAAGATCGAAAAAGGCAAAACCCCACGCCTCATCATCCTGCTCATCACCAACACCTGCGTTGCCATCCTCATCGGTATGACCGTGGCTAACACGCTACAACCCGGCACCCGCCGTACCGTCACCGCCGAGCAGCGACAACAGGTGAACCAGGAAAAGACCCGCCACGCCGCCGAACTTGAACAGGCGGGAAATGCAGCCAAGTCCACGACCACAGTCGACAGCGCGGGTCAGATCCTCGACAAACTGCCGAAAAGCTTACTGGGACCTTTCACCGACGGCGGTAGCGTGATTGGAGTGATCGTGCTCGCGCTATTGTTAGGCTTGGCACTGCGTCAGGTCTCGCCCGATCCTGAGGCGTCGGTCAGGGTGCTCAAGACATTCATGGATGCCTTCATCATGATCCTCCATTGGGTGGTTCAACTCGTTCCGCTCATCGTCATGGGCGTGGTCGCGGAGGAGGTTGCGACCAACGGATTCAGCTCGTTTTTCAGCCTTATCTGGTTGATTTTAGCGGTGTTGTTGGCACTTGCGCTGCAATTCTGCTACTACATGATCCGCGTGAGACTCGGCTCGTGGGTGAGGCCGCGCGATTTGGTGAGAGGCTGCCGCGATGCGCTGGCAATGGCGTTTTCCACGGCAAGTTCCACCGCAACCATGCCGGTCACTTATGAATGTCTGGTCACCAATGTGAAAGTCCGTGAATCCTCTGCCAACTTGGGCGCGCTGGTCGGCGCGAATTTCAACAACGACGGCACTGCGCTCTATGAGGCGATGGCGGCGCTGTTTGTCGCCCAGCTGTTAGGATATCATCTTCCTTGGGACAGCCAACTAGTGATCGTCCTCTGCGCCGTGGCGGCCTCCGTCGGTGCCGCAGGCATTCCCTCCGCCGGACTCATCACAATGACGCTGGTGTTCACGGCGGTGGGCCTGCCGCTCGAATATAGCCTGCTGTTGATTCCCATCGATTGGTTCCTCGATCGCTTCCGCACCATGATCAACGTCTGCGGGGACCTCTGCGTTTCCTGTGTGCTGGATGGACGGAAGAGCGTTTGAAACATTAAGTCTGGGGGATGAAAATAGTCCGTCATCATCGGACCGGTCTTCCGCTTTCTTGCCGATGCGTCCGGCAAGTTACCTCACCATCCAGCCCGACAGTCGGACACGCTCGACCAGAGCCATGTGCGGAACGGTGAGTGCAGCAAGGCCGACAAAGACCAACTGAATGATCGCCCCGTTCATGGGCATCCCACCGAGGAAGTGCCAAGCCGTAGCCGATGCCAACAGAACGCCGAGCATGGGTAACGACATAGCCCCGAGGATGAGGCCTAGAGACGAGCTGCCCGAGTAGTTGATCGTTCGTAAAATGTGTCTGGCGCTGTGCATGGCACAAAAGAATACCGTGAAAGAAATCAGTGGCGGGGCAAGCACTGCCAACAACGCGACCGCACCCATTTCCAAGGCGGTTAGCCAATCTTTTGGCAGACGCTGGATCGCCGCCAGCACAAAGCTGATCAACCAGGGCCAAGCGAGCAGACGTAGAAATGGCGTGACTAGCGTCGCGGCATCGATGCCGACGAGCAGCGCGAAAAGCCGGGTAATCTCCCCAGCGTAGAGCAAGGTCGGTAAAACGATAATCGCACCGCCATACATAGCACGCGCTAACCATGGCGTGCCGGCAGCGGGGTCACCGGAAAAATGCAGCATCGAGATAAGCAAGAAGCCGATGAGAAACCCGGAAGGTGCGAGCATAAAAAATCCTACAACCGATGCGCCAAGAAGAAGGTAGATCAATGCAAACCTCAACCAACCGCCAAGCGTTTTAATTCCATAAAGTTTCCGCGCGAAAATCGTGTCGAGTGCGCCATGGGGAATACCTAGCAAGACGATGAGCGACGCGACGACGATCAATTCGACCTGCGAATCAAAACGCGCGGTGCTAACGGCGACAATAGCTAGCAGGATTGCCCCAATGCTGAAGGCAAGTCCTTGGATTCGCAGCGCATTCATCCGTTTGGATCTCCTTTCTGTAAGTTTGGTCTAGGCCACAGCAATCGGGGAATTTCTCCCAGAAACAGCCATGGCGGCAAAGCCAAAACGATGGCGGCGTAATCGGCCATCACCGCATGATCGCTCATAAAACGGATGATCCGGCGCGGATCTTTGAGTGCGAAAAGCGCCAAGAAAAGCTCGGGAGCCTTCTCCGGGTGGGCGCGCAAGACGCGGAGAAAGAGCGCATCCATCGCACGGGTAATCCAGGGGTCGGACGGATGCGACAGTGGTGCCTGGCCTGCAATCAAAGCGGCGGCACATGCGGTCGCCCAGCGTTGGATGCGTTGAAATGCAAAACCCGAGGCAGCGCGGGCACCACCCGCTGCTACGCCGACCCGAACGTGGGAAACATCCGCAGCGCGATCAAAGGCGGCTTGACCCATTGGCAACACCCCGTGCTCAGAGCGCAGCACCTTATGACTCAATCCACCGACCTGTTTCCGGATGAAAGCAGCGAGCTCCTCCGCGAGATCTTCTGGGTCGAGCGGGTCGGGCGCTAAAACCGTGACTTCCACCAGTGCACGGCGAGGCGAAAAAGGCAGTAGGTAAAGAAAGGTGATTCGCTCATTTTTGCTTGGCGAAAAATCCATCAGCCGAGCCACGCCAGGATCGAAGCAGTCTGCATCACACTCGATCTCTTGGCCGCTAAAAGACTGCCACAACACAGCAGCATCCCGCTCCGGCACGCGTTGGGGCCGCGTGTCGATAAGCCGCTTCGCCCAGTGCGAGCCGCAGCGCGTCTCGACCCGCCATAACCCGCCTTCTTTGCGTGGCTCGCCGATGACCGGCTCATTCATCGCGAGGGTAAAGCGAGCCGTTTCTGCTAGTGCCGCAGTCGCATGAGCATAAAATTTTTCCGCCGAAATCATCGCGTATGGCATGGTGTGGCAATCGACGCTGATTCGGTGTTCGTCGTGCGCGAGCGTGACCATTGGCCAGCGATGCTGCACGAGTTCGCGCAAGTGCGCCGAACCATCGTCCCAAAAGCACCAGGTCCGATCATTGGAATAGTGCGACCGGCTTTCGAGGATCATGGTGTTTGGACAATTTTCCCCGCTAGCAGCAAGTCTCAGCGCGAGACTCAGGCCCGCGCAGCCACCGCCTAGGATGAGAATGTCGGATTCAATTTGCATGGCTGGTTTCTATACCGGGTAGGCCGCGCAAGGCGCCATGTAGGCTAATATCGTGCTGTGATGGAAATTTCCAAAACGCGCTTCGCAATGGCGCAACGATCAGCGCATGGGCGGTGAGAGCCGCTTTTTCGCTATCAGTCACCACAACGCGGCCGTTCCAAAATGCGCAGTCAGCGGAGCGCAGTCGCGTGCCAATCGCTTGATAGACTCTGGCTGCCACGAGGATGCCGCACCGCGCGCGGAGCGGCAGATATGTCAGCCCGCTTTCACCGCTCACATAATATCGATCCGCCAAGCTAAGTAGTGCCGCAACGCACTCGCGGAGCCTCGGGCGCAGCATTTCTGAGGGAAAAATTAACTCAGCCGGCGTTAGTTCGCCGATCATGGATGCCGGTAAATAAATGCGGCCCGCGGCAGCATCTTCGGCAACGTCACGGGAGATATTGGTGAGTTGCATGGCGATACCAAGATCGACCGCATAAGCATGAGCCACCGGAGATCGCACATCCAACACTCCACACATCATTATGCCCACCGTTCCGGCTACGCGGTAACAGTAACGGCAAAGTTCTGCCTCATCCGCAATCCGCACCGTATCGAGATCGGAGCTCACTCCCGCGATCAGCTCCAGTGCGATCTCGGGAGAAATGTGGCATTCCTTCATCAAGCGGATTCCATCGCAGATCACAGGATCGGCAGATATGCCCGTGATGATCGAAATGCGGGCCGCATCCAGTTTCTCCCGCGCGTTTGCAGTAGACGTGCTTTCATCGGCGAGATCGTCGAGGTGGCGGCAGAATCCGTAGAGGCGTGTCGCCCGGTCAGCATGGTTTTTTCCGAGAAGTCGCCGCGCCCAATGGAAGCTGCGACCTTTCGCGGCGAGCGCGGCATCGGCAGCGGCTAGAGTTTCGGGCTTATCGATTACCAGTTTCATTTCTTCATCGCGGCGGGGATGAGTGCGTCCACGACTTTCGCCGAGCATAGCACGCCGGGCATACCAGCTCCCGGATGGGTTCCAGCTCCCGTGAGATAGAGATTTTTGATGCCCTCAGCCCGATTGTGAAAGCGGAACCAAGCGGACTGCCGGAACAAGGGTGCCACCGAAAATCCCGCGCCGTGAACGCTCAGGTAATCGCCGCGAAAGTCTTCCGGCGTCTTGTAAAAATCCGCGGTGATACTCTCGGCGAGACCCGGCAAAATCGTGCGATCCAGTGCGGCGACGATGCGATCACGCAGCCGCGGGCCCTCGATTTCCCAATCCACTTTTGCCTGCAAATTCGGTACCGGACAAAGGACGTAGAAGCTGTCGCAACCCGGTGGCGCAAAGCTCGGATCGGTGGCTGTGGGACGGTGCAGATAGAGGGAAAAATCGTCTGCTAGAAATTGGCGATAAAAGATATCTTCCAGAAGCTCACGGTAGCGAGGACCCATCCAAATGGTGTGGTGCGCCACCTCGGGATAGGTCCGCGTTGTTCCAAAGTAGAGAACAAACAGCCCCATCGAATAATGCGCTGCGGCGAGTTTCATGCGGGTCGAAGCGGCTTGGTCGGATGGCTGGATCATGTGCCGATAGAGATGCGCCGCGTCGGCATTGGAAACGATGACATCTGCGGTCCTCACGCTACCGTCGGTCAGCGTGACGCCCTTCGCGATGCCGCCTTGCACATCAATCTTCTCAATGGTTGCGCCCAGCTCGATTTTGATTCCGTGCCGCTCCATCAAGTCGCCGAGCGCATGCGTGATCGCGCCTGTGCCGCCCATCGCGAAATGCACGCCATACTCCCGCTCGAGATAGTGGATCAAGGCATAGATGCTGGTCGTGTCGAAGGGATTGCCCCCGACGAGGAGTGGCTGGATCGAAAACGCTTGCCGGAGCTTTGGATTGGAGAGATGTCGCGACACCATGCCCCACACGGTTTCATAATTTCGCAGCTTTATTAGCTTTGGTATCTGACGCACCATCGTCATGAAGCGGTGAAAAGGCTGAGCGGAAAGTTCCGTGAAGCCGACCTCGAAGATGCGTTTGGATTGCGCCAGCAGGGCAAGGTAGCCCGCACAATCCTGCGGGTCGATCCGGGCGATCTCGGCAAGCGTTTCCTCGAGCGTGCCGCCGTAGTCAAAGTGGCTGCCATCATCATAGTGAAAGCGATACCATGGCTTGAGTGGAACAAGCTTCACATGATCTGAGAACCGCTCGCCAAAGAGTTCAAACAACTCCTCAAACAAAAAAGGCGCAGTGATGACGGTCGGGCCAGCGTCATGACGGAAACCGTCGCGTTCAAACACTTGGGCACGCCCCCCCAGATTTGTGCAACGATCCATCAGCGTAACTTCATAGCCCTTTGCGCATAGCCTAAGTGCCGCTGCGATTCCCCCAAAACCTGCTCCAATGACGATTGCCTGCACGAAATTATATCCTTAAATCTAGAGCCGCTGGCACAACGCCAAAGCCAGAGATCGGAGGAATGCGCCCGCTCCGTTCGGGAGACGATCCGCCAATTCGATAGCCGTGTGCAGGTGCCGCAGACCAATCTCGCGAGCGACCGCCTTAGCGTTCAGTCCGTGGCCTGCAGCCTCCAGAACTAAAAGCGCATTGACCGCACGCGGCCCGTCATCGCCTCCGGCATCACTTTCAACATCTTCCATGTCGTCCATGATCTGATAGCCGATGCCAAAAGCCTCCGCCGCGAGCCTCGCCTCGCCCATCCACTCTTTTTTACCGGACGCTGCCAAAGCCAGCTCCAGTGGTAGGCTGAGTAAAGTGCCAGATTTTCCAACGGCAATTTTCTCATACACCGCCATGTCAGTGACCCGTTGCCCTTTTGCAGAAAACTCGGCGCATTGCGCGCGGATCACCAAAGCGGTGCGCGTATGAACAAGTGTGATCAAATCCGGTAGTAGCCGACAATCACTGATCGTTGCAAGCGCTCCGTAAGCGGCGGATAGGAGTAGGTCCCCTGAGCAAATTGCCACTTCGTCGCCGTAGGCCGCCCACACCGTCTTATTTCCCCGCCGGATATTTACACGATCTTGCAAATCGTCATGCACGAGCGATGCGTTGTGCAAAAGTTCGGCAGTTGCAGCGAGTGCAATGGAGTCCTGAGGAGAAAGGTCGAGCGCGACGCCTGCTCTAAGCGCAAGGCGCGCTCGCACCCGTTGACCGCCTGCTGCCAGATGACCGACGGCGGCCTGGGCAGAATTTGACAGCATGTCTCTTCCAGAGGGCTCCCCGAGAGCCACTAAGCGGCTCATCATCTTTTCCACATCATCGAGCAAATCGTCCGCTACTGCCGAGGATAAACCGGTAGCTGTTAGGGAACGTAAGCTCATGGGTGGATATAATGATGTGCCATTTACTGCCACGTATTGGCAGTAAATGATTCGTTTTTTTACAAGGCTTGGGAGTTGGAGCTATCAGCACCTAACTCCCGTCCTTGCGAAGTTGATCAAGCTTTGGAAGAACCTAGGACTTTGTCACTCTCGCTGGTCGCAGCGACCCAAATGATCACTCCGAAGGCGATCTTATTGACAACATCCGCGAAGTTATAAACCACATTCAAAAGTACCATGCTTTCTTCGGGATTCGCTCCAGTGAGGTAACCTAGGAAATATCCAATCGGATAAATCGCCCAGCCAACCACTACAATCCAGCGCATGACGTTGAAAGCAGACTGCACTGCTGGAGGTGCCGACTTCGCATTGATTTTCCCAGCCTCGCCGAGAAAGATTTCCCATAGGATAAATGCCCAGCCGGCCATTCCGATGATGAATGCAAGCCAAGTGTCCATATATCCGGCCTCGCCGAGATATCCACCGACGAGCATTACGATCGTTCCGATCATCAAGCGCCAGAACACACCAGCAGGCACCTTGGTGATCGCAGA
Source organism: Luteolibacter sp. (assembly GCA_044375585.1). Classification (GTDB taxonomy): domain Bacteria; phylum Verrucomicrobiota; class Verrucomicrobiia; order Verrucomicrobiales; family Akkermansiaceae; genus Luteolibacter. Next base: position 8,048 of record JBILMI010000040.1, on the reverse strand, counting down.
GAGGATCAAATAGAATTCAACCATCAGCAAAGGAACCGTGATCAACCAGTCAATGTAGCGGAAAACAGTTGGGGTGTTTCCTGTTTCCACCCAAACGCTACGCATATAGAAGTAGTGCGTGGCAGCAACCATCGTCACTAAGCCGGACACCGTGAGGGAAGTTTTCCATTTTGGGGTGACCCGCTGCGTTTCCAAAAAGAAAAATGCAGTCGCTGCTACGAGAGCCATTGAGATAATCCAGAAGGAAATTCCGACAAGATCGTCTGATTTGAGATCGCCACCACTGTTAGGTGTGGCGGCAAATGCATTGCTGGTTGAAAGCAAGCCGAGCAGGGCAAGCCCTGATACTTTGGAGATGATTGATTGATGATTTAGGTTCATGGGTTTTTAGTATTGAAGTAAAAATTCGATAGTATTTTTGCGCAGAGAAAACAAGTTCTTTTTATTTTTTGACGGCCGATAAGGCGCAGAGGACTAAAAATGAATTTTTTCTTTTAGACCTTTAGCCAAAAGTAATTGCCGAAAAGGCCGGTAATGTGAAATCATTCAAAACCTGATCTATTCCCGTTTCGGTAAGGACTTTTGGCAAACGGTCTGAGCTTTCGACGTGAAAATTGGCAAACAACGCGTTTGCTTTGCCGCTGTGGCGAGTGCAGACCACCGAGACGGGGCGGCTACGATCAATGAGCTGCCAGCTCCCACATTTCCCTGAGTTGCTCGATGCTTTCTTCTAGAAGCATGAGATCGAATTCGTGGACATCCACACCTTTGCCGAGATCTGCGAGTAGAAGCACGGTTAGCTCACCACCGAGGTGTTCACGGAATTCGTCGAGGCCGGCCAGGACGCGGCGGTTGCCTTTTGCATCGGTCCAGTCGAGTGACGGATGATAGGTTTTCAGGCCCAGGTTCATTAGAACGCTGATGATTCGTTCGGCTTTTGCTTTTTCAAGAAAACCAATTTTCTCAGAATAAATGGTATCAAGTGCAAGGCCCACCGATACTGCTTCGGCGTGGGAGAGTTGATAGTTAGTGAGAGCCTCCATTTTGTGGGCTGCCCAGTGGCCGAAGTCGAGAGGTCTGCTAGAGCCAGTCTCGAAAGGATCGCCACCTAGCGCGATGTGACGAGCATGAAGTAAGGCAGAGCGTTTGATGCATTCTTCAAAAGGCTCGCGATCTAGTTGCGAGAGAGCCGTAACATTTGCTTCGATCCATTTGAAAAATTTGCCATCTTTCACAAGCGCAACTTTCACAGCTTCGATCAAGCCGGCGACGCTTGATTCTGGATCCTGCGTTTCAAGTAATTTGAAATCATTGATCACCGCAAACGGAACTGAAAACGAACCGATCCAGTTCTTCTTATTAAAAGCATTAATCGCGTTTTTGACACCCACTCCGCTGTCGTCTTGTGAGAGGGTTGTGCTGGGAAAGCGAACGAGTCGCACTCCGCGGTGAGCGGTTGAAACTGCGTAGCCGACCGCATCTAAAAATGCACCACCACCGATTGCGAGCACGTAGGAGTGGCGATCGATGTGACTTGTATCGATTTCTTGCCAAACTTTGTGGATGAGATCTTCATCCGCTTTGCATGCCTCGCCGCCAGCGAAAATTTTGACTCCGCGGAAATCGAAATCGAAATCGATTTTTTCGAAGTAAGCGTGGATTTGATCTGGCAGAGCTTTCCAAGCTCCGGCTACTGTGGATTCAAGGAAAACCAGCACTCTGCGGCCACCGCCTTCAGAAAGCACATCCGCCAAACCTGAATTCGACACAGCAAATGCATCGCGCGTGAAAATCACACGGTGTTTAAAAGTGATGGGTATGTCGAAGTCGTGGCGATCCATGAAATCCAGTCGGGCGTGAGCGGTTAGTAAGCTGTTTTACTGTACCTAGCCAACCTTTCTTTCCTGAAAGTGGTTGTAAATATTTTAGGCTTTGCTCGTTTGGGTTTTGGCTGATGGTTCTTTTATGTTTGATGAAATCACGCTTTTCGAAAGCCATTGGCTCGGTCTCTATCGGAAGGGACATTGGGACTATGTGCGCCGTCCCAACTCCGATGCCTGTGTGGGAATCCTTGCGATAACCGACGAGAATGAGATTTTATTAGTCGAGCAATTCCGTATTCCGTTGGGAAAAAAAGTCATCGAAATTCCCGCTGGTTTGGTTGGAGATGAGCCGGAGTTCCAAGGTGAGAGCTTCGCTGAAACGGCGGGTCGTGAGTTATTAGAGGAAACTGGCTATCGAGCGGGGCGCATCGAACTGCTCATTTCATCACCCACTTCCGCGGGCATGACTCCCGAAATCACGCATTTATTTTACGCAACGCATTTGACTCAGGAAAATGAGGGAGGTGGTAATGCGAGCGAGGATATTGAAGTCTATAAAGTTCCTCTGACTGAGCTCCGTGATTTTCTTTCTAACAAGCAATCGGAAGGCTTGATGGTTGATTTTAAAATCCACGCAGCGTTAGCAGCGGCAGGGCTTGGTTTTTAGGGGGATTTGGTAGCACTGCCGCTGTCGGGGCTACCTTTCACGCACGAACTTTTGGTAAACGTTTCAAGAAAAACGCAGAGTCATGAAATTTTTGTAACTCTCGCCCGGAAGAAGGATGGAGTGAGGAAATTGCGGCTTGTTAGGCGAGTCAGGAAATAATTGTGGCTCAAGGCAGAACGCAGAGTTGCGATGGCCGAAGGGAGAGGCGAGGTGGAACGGGAGGCTGGGTTGATTCTTCCAGTTATGTGTCTTTCCCACAATTTCTTCTATGCTCTTGCGGTGTGGGCGAACTTGGGCAACATTTAGCTCATGCAAGCGGTGACCGATAGATTAAAGAATTTCCTACAGTTTGTGGCTGTGAAGCTGATTGATAAACCAGAGCAGGCGCAGCTGAAAGTGGCTGAGATTGGGCCTAAACGCTTGAGATTCAAGCTGGTGCTGAATCGGGAGGACGTGGCGATGCTGATCGGGCGGAATGGTTTTACGGCATCGGCCATTCGCAGTGTTTTGAAAGCAGCGGCTGAGAAAGAGGGCGTCCAAGTGACCTTGCAGATCCATTCTCATGAGGAAGAAGCCGAGCTGATGGCGCGCGAGGCATAAGATTTCTCTGGAAGCGCACGGTCCAAGCGTTTTGAAATTTCAAACTTTGAGGATGTTTTTTACTGTAATTCCTCCAGTTTCGTGCAATCCATCCGCGCGCGGTGGGTTTCACGGACGACTCCGGAACCTTCCGATTTAGATTTTACCTTCCATGTCTGTCGAGCTGACCCGCAATTTCTCCATCATTGCCCATATTGATCATGGGAAAACTACGCTTTCTGATCGCCTAATGGAAATGACCAGCACGGTGACCATGCGTGAGAGTTCGGCTCAACAATTGGACTCCATGGACTTGGAGCGGGAGAAGGGAATCACGATCAAATCCCACCCAGTGGCCATGGAATACAAGGCCAAGGATGGAAAGACTTACAAACTTAACCTGCTTGATACTCCAGGACACGTGGATTTCTCATATGAGGTTTCACGAGCGCTGGCTGCCTGTGAAGGAGCAATCCTCATGGTGGATGCGGCTCAGGGAGTCGAAGCTCAAACCGTAGCGAACCTCCACCTCGCGGAGCAGCAAAACCTTAAAATTATTCCGGTCCTCAACAAAATCGATCTCCCTGCGGCGGACGTGGCAAAGTGCAAAAAACAGCTCGAAGATATTCTCTGCATCCCTGCCGAGGATTGCATTCCTGCATCGGCCAAGGCCGGGATCGGGATTGAAGAAATTTTAGAAGCCATCGTCGCACGCGTTCCCGCACCTGTTGAAAACCCCGACAAACTCCTGCGCGCGACCGTTTTCGATTCGCTCTACGATACCTATCGCGGCGTGGTTTCCTACGTGCGCGTTTTTTCTGGAACCGTCAAACGCGGCCAGCGGGTCAAACTTTTCGCGACCGATAAAACTTACGAGATCAAAGAGGTCGGCGTATTCACTCCGAAAATGAGTGCGCGGGAGATCCTGCTGCCAGGCGATGTGGGTTATGTGATTGCGAACATGAAATCCGCAAGCGAGGTGAAGATCGGCGACACCATGACCGATTCAACCCATCCCTGCCCAGAGGCTCTTCCGGGTTACAAAGAAATTCAGCCTATGGTATTTTCGGGAATCTATCCGGTGGATTCATCGGATTACGAGGCCTTGAAAATGGGAATGGGCAAACTCCAGATCAACGATCCAGCATTCACCTTTTCCCAGGAAAGCTCAACCGCACTTGGCTTTGGTTTCCGCTGCGGTTTCCTCGGGTTACTGCACATGGAGATTATTCAGGAAAGGCTCCGCCGTGAGTTCGATATGGATGTGATCTCAACTTACCCATCCGTTATTTATCATGTGGATCTCACCGATGGCACACAACTGATCGTGGATAACCCGACCTTGTTTCCTGATGCTCAAGTGATCCAAGAAATCCGCGAGCCAGTTGTGAATGTCTATATCATGGTTCCTGGTGAATATATCGGCGACATGATGCAACTCGTGCTCGAAAAACGAGGTGAGGTGACCAATACAGAAACCATCGACGACATGCGCGTGATGCTTTCCTGCGTGCTTCCGCTCTCGGAAATCCTCGTCGATTTCAACGATCGCCTGAAATCTCAAACCAAAGGTTACGGATCGATGGATTACGAACATGCCGGTTACCGCGCAGCGAAAATGGTCAAAATGGACATGCTGATTGCCGGCGATCCGGTTGAGGCGTTTTCAACGATTGTGCACCGCGACAAAGCTGAGGGCTACGGCCGCAAACTCGCAGAACGTTTGAAGGAAGTGATTCCTTCGCACCTTTTCGTCGTCGCCATCCAAGCTGCCGTCGGCGGAAAAATCGTCGCGCGTGAATCGATCTCCGCGATGCGAAAAAACGTGACAGCCAAATGTTACGGCGGTGATATTTCGCGTAAGCGTAAACTGTTAGAGAAACAGAAAGAAGGTAAGAAAAAGATGAAGATGTTCGGTAAAGTGAACATCCCTCAGGATGCCTTTATTAAAGTGCTGAAGAGTGGGGATTGAGAATAAACTATAGCGGTGATCTACTGCCAGCCCCGATAAGTCGGGGTCGCCGCCCTGCTTTCCAAAAAGCAGGAAATCAGGAAGGTTTCACTCCTATCTTTTCCTGCTTTCCTTGTTCTAACAATTTATTGTGGTTGATTGATTACTCTGTAAATTTCGGATTTTTTGACAATTCATATCAATTCGCCTCAAGGTGGTTGCAATAGGTGTTCATTTGATCCATGTTCCGATCCGTGGCGGAGAAAATTTTAGATAAAGGATTATTGAAAACTCCCGGAGCGGCGTTGAAGGAGTATTTTGGGTTCTCGAAATTCCTCGACGGCCAAGAGGAGGTGATTTCGGAAATTGTCTCTGGAAAAGATGGTTTGGTGGTGATGCCGACGGGTGGTGGCAAGTCGCTGTGTTTTCAAATTCCCGCGCTTTGCTTTCCGGGAGTGACTTTGGTGATCTCACCGTTGATTGCGTTGATGAAAGATCAGGTGGACGCCTTGGTGGCGCGCGGGATTGGAGCGACCTTGATTAACTCGACCCTGTCATGGCCGGAACAGAAGGAGCGGCTGGATGGGATGCGGCGCGGCGATTTTAAATTGGTCTATGTCGCACCAGAGCGATTTCGCGCAGAGAGTTTTCTGCGAGCTCTGGAGGGGGTGGAGATTTCATTGTTCGCCATCGATGAGGCGCATTGCCTTTCGCAATGGGGACACGATTTCCGTCCCGATTACATGCGGCTTGGAAAAGCGTTAGAAAAAATCGGCAGACCGCAATGCGTGGCTTTGACTGCGACCGCAACGCCGGTTGTCCGGCAGGATATTTTGACGGTGCTTGGGCTGCGAGATCCATTCGAGCGGGTCAGCGGATTTTCTCGTCCGAATCTTTCGCTTGGGATTACGGCGGTGGATAAGACGGCGCAAAAAGATGAGCGAATCAAAGCGGTGATTGCTGCGCACAAGACGGGAATCATTTATTGCGCGACACGGAAAAAGGTCGATCTCGTTTCCGAGACGCTTGCGAGTTGGGGAGTGAATTGCGTTTCCTATCACGGAGGATTGTCGGATCAGGAACGGGTTAAAGCGCAGGAGATTTTCATTTCTAAGAAAGTTGACATCGCAGTGGCAACAAATGCGTTCGGGATGGGGATTGACCGAGGCGATGTGCGGTTCGTGATTCATTACGAAATTCCCGGAAGCGTGGAGGCATACTACCAAGAGGCGGGCCGTGCGGGTCGCGATGGCGAGGCGGCAGTATGCGAATTACTTTTCAATTATGCAGACACACGTACGCAGGAGTTTTTCATCGATGGTGCCAATCCATCTGCGGTGACGGTAAGGCAGGTTTATCAATACCTGCTCAACGAGGCGGATCAGAATCACGAAGTGTTTCGCACGCTTGAAGAAATGGCTGATCACGCGGATGTAAAAAACTCGATGGCGGTGGGTAGTGCATTATCAGTCCTAGCACGTGGAAGATTTATTGAGCGTTTCGATGTTCAGGGAAAAAGGATGCGTGGGACGAGGTTGTTGCAACCGGACCTTTTAACCAGAGATCTCGCCTTGGACGAAGATGCGATGGAGAAAAAGGATGCTCGGGATCGCGAGAAGCTCAAAGCGATGGTGGAGATGAGCTACTCTCGGACTTGCCGCCAGCAGTGGATTCTGAATTATTTTGGTGAAGCAGACGCGGAAACGTGTGGCAACTGCGATGTCTGCCGAGAACGTAATGCCGGAGATTTTCGGAAGCCGACGGCAGAGGAAAAGTTGGTGGTGCAGAAAGCATTGGCAGGAGTTGCTCGGATGTCTCAGCGCAACAGCGATGGTTGGGAGGGGCGGTATGGAAGAGGGCGCATCATTCAGATGCTTTCTGGAAGTAAATCGCAGGATATTCTCAACAACCGCTTAGATCAACTCACGACCTATGGGATTCTCGCGGATAAAAGCACGGGCTATCTCAACGCCTTGTTTCGCTCTTTAGCCGAAGAAAGTTTGGTGATCACTCAAACAGGCGAGTATCCGCTGATGACACTCTCCGAAAAGGGTGATTCGGTGATGAAAGGTGAGTCCGAATTCGAACTCCGCTGGCCAGACGAGGTGGCGAAGCCTCAGGGACTCATGGAAAAGGACTTTGATCCTCAACTTTTCACGATGCTGAAAGATCTGCGGTTCAAAATTTCCAAACGAGCAGGCGTTCCGCCTTATGTTGTGTTTTCTAATAAAGTTTTAGAATCGCTCACGAAATACATGCCAACCAGCACCGAACAGGCGATGGAAATCCCAGGTATTGGTGAAGGGAAGGCAGCTAGCTACCTGCCAGCGTTTCTAGAAATGATCCAAACATACCGCGCGATGAAATGATTACGGCTCCAGCGTCTCGGCGCTCATCATGGCTGATTTAGGGACCACAATGACAGGATGGGAGATTTCAGCACGAGAGCCTAGACCTTTTGCCAAAAGTCATTGCCGAAAAGGCCGAGCTTGTGGATGCCGAGTCCAAGGCGCGATGAGGGCGCGGATAAGCATCCGCAAACAAAGAGCAACGCCGGAATCGAGTTCAATCTACTCCTAATGGCAACCCATGCAGCAGCTGACTTTAATCCAGTGAATATTTCAACTTTGGAAGCTAAAGTCTTTTGTTTTGGAGTGCTATTGACCTTGACTGGATGCGGGGACTGTAGACCCTTTCTCGATACACCTAATCCATTATGACTTTGAATACATTCCTTCTATCCGGAGCTAAATTTTTCCTAAGCCGATTTTCTCTGATGACTTTCGTGATTCTGACTTTTAGCTCAGGAATCAGCATAGCTCAGGATTTTGAGGGAAAAAAAATCAATGAAGTTTCCATTCGTTATGTCGGCAAGAAAACCGTCGATGAAGCCAGATTACGCAACCTCATGTCCACGAAAGCTGGATCGATCTACCGCTCTGAGAATCTGGATAATGACATTAAAACCCTTTATGAATCTGGTTTAGTCGATAACGTGAAGTTTCTTGCTGATTCAGCTGGAGATAAC
>JBILMI010000187.1:0-4131 GCA_044375585.1 Luteolibacter sp. | reverse complement strand
GATGGATCAGGTTCCCCGGGAGCCAGGTAGTCGGAATCCCACCAATGACCGATCATGGTGGTGAATGCTTTGATGCGAGGTTTCATGGTGAATGATTTATTTTTCAAAGCGACGGCGGATCGATTCGATGACTCCACCGAGGACTGGAATCTGTCCGTAGATGTTGGTGCCTGAATCCCAAAAATCTTGATGCATGATCACTTGTCCGGCGGAGTTGAAACGGACGTGACTCATGCCGACGGATTCGACTGGTTTTCCGCCATTTAATTTTGGTGCGGTGAAAACCATGGTCCAGCGGACGTAGTTATCATTTCCGGATGAGACTGTATCATCAACCGTGACTTGGTATTGGGTCATCGTCTCTGCTGTTTTGAGGAAATAAGCTTTGATCTGCTCAACTCCGTGGTGTGTGACGAGGGTGTCGTTCAGATAAGCATCTGGTGAGTAAACCTCTCCAGCGTTGGCTTTCACGTATGCTTCATCGTCAATTTTTTGAAGAAACGTCGTGAAGGCGTTGAGAGATTTCTCGTTTCCAGGGGCCGCATCTTGGGTTTTTGAGAGGATGGCTTTGTATTCCTCGACCCGCGTTGTGGTGTCGAAACGCGGGGCGCAGGCGGGGATGAGGATCGCGATTGCAACCAGCGCGAGCAGCAGAATGGGAATGTTTTGTAGCAGCATTTTTGAAGACATTCTAGATGATAGCATCGTTTGTTCTGAGCGCTACTGGTAGTCTGCGAGTTTTTTTCAACTCTCAAAATAGGTATAGCCCCCAAGGCCGTCTCGGTAGAGATCCATGATTTCTTTGCGCTCTTTAGGAGAGATTCGGCCGTCGTTTACAGCTTTTTCAGCAAAGTTGCGAAATTTCGAGACGAGTTCTTTGGGGTCAAATTCGACGTATGAGAGCACATCGGCAACGGTGTCGCCCTCGACTTCGTGGGTGTAGACGGGTTTTCCTTTTTCGAGATGTACGCCAACAACGTTCGTATCTCCAAGGAGATTGTGCAGATCACCAAGGGTCTCTTGATAGGCACCGACGAGGAAGATACCGATGTAATAAGGCTCATCGGCCTTGAGTTCGTGGAGTGGGAGAATCTTTGCGACGTCTTCTTTATCGATGAAGCGGTCGATCTTGCCATCGCAGTCGCAGGTGATGTCTGCGAGGACGGCGCGGTGCTTGGGTTTCTCGTTAAGGCGATGAATCGGCAAGATAGGAAAAAGTTGGTCAATTGCCCATGAGTCGGGGAGGGATTGAAAGAGTGAGAAATTTCCGTAATAGAAATCGGCTAGGCCGTTGGATAGTTCCACGAGATCCTCCGGCACATCGTCCATGTCCGAGATCATGTTAGAAATGCGAGTGAGGATATGCCAATACCATGCCTCTGCGAGCCCTCGCTCGCGTAGTGTTGCAGCGCCGTAAAGGAACATGGCGCGGACTTCGTCGCGGTAGTAGACCGCGTCATTCATTGCCTCTTGAAGGTTCTTTTTGTTGAGGGTTTTATTGACGTGGAAAAGGTTAACGAGGTTTTGTTGAGCTTTTTCCGGCATCTCCGGTTCCTTGTCGGTGGTCTGCGCTGAGGTCACATCGAGAATATTGAAGACTAGCACCGAGTAGTAAGATACGACAGCGCGGCCGGATTCGGAAATCAGATTGGGATGAGCCACTCCGACGCGATCACATTGTTGCGCGACGACTTCGACGATGTCGGTGCAGTATTCTTGGATGGAGTAATTGCACGATGAGGCGAAGTTGGTATGTGACCCATCGTAGTCGACTGCCATGCCGCCGCCCATGTCGAGCACGCCCATCGGTGCGCCTTCTTTCACGAGATCGCAGTAAATCCTGACCGCTTCGGTCGCGCCTTCACGGATCGAGGCAATATTGGGAATCTGGCTTCCTTGATGGTAATGCAACATTTTCAAGCAAGGTAGGTGACCGCTGGATTTAAGCGAATCGACAACATCGATGACTTGAGCTGCGTTGAGACCGAAAACGGAGTTGTCGCCAGCAGATTCTTGCCAGTGACCGGAGCCCTTGGTGGAAAGGCGAATGCGGATACCGAGGTTGGGCAGGATGCCAATTTTGCGGGAACGCTCGAGAATGAGATTCAGCTCGCTAGGCATTTCTAAGACCAACATGATCTTCATGCCCATTTTCTGGGAGTGCAGAGCAAGGTCGATAAACTCTTTGTCCTTATAGCCGTTACAAATAATGTAGGCTTCGGGGTCGTGCATGTGAGCAAGAGCGGCGATGAGTTCTGGCTTGGATCCAGCCTCAAGGCCGTAGTGATATTTTTTTCCGAACTCAGCGATTTCTTCGATAACCTGACGCTGTTGGTTCACCTTGATCGGGTAAACACCGCGATAGTTTCCTTGGAATTTCGTCACTCGAATGGCCTCGCTAAACGCTTCGTTGATCTCGGTGATGCGGGAATGCAGGAGGTCACGGAAACGTAGGAGAACTGGAAGATGAGTGCCACGATCTCGCAGGCCTTCGATCACGTTATAGAGGGAAACTTTGGCAACGTCTTTACCGTCTTCGAGCTTAACGGTCACGTGTCCGTCTTTATTGATCCCGAAAAATTTATGTCCCCACGCTTCGACTCCGTAGAGTTCAGCTGACTGCTCTGCTGACCAAGCTTTGGCAGGTTTTGTTTTGGATGGCTTGATTGAAGGGGCGGTGGATGGCGGAATCACGGGTGAAAGCTGCATGATTAAAGCAAAACTTCAAACTTCAATTTTGGTTTTTCACCGTCACTCATTGGGGAGGTAAGCCGCGCCTTGGTCGATTTGGAAAGTCCATTCGAGAGGTTTCTCGGTGGGTTTTCCTTCCAGATCTTTCCAAGTGACCAACACGGTGCAGGTCTTATTGCGCAAGCGGCGATTTACCTGCCACGAGAAGAGTTTTCCTGCACTGGCATAATTTGCGGGAACTTCGCCAAAGCCAGCGACCTGCATTTTCAGGGTTTGGGGATCAATATGAGTCGCCGTTGTGAAATCCACTTCGATGTTGGGCTGGCGCGAGTTGATGATCGCACCAGGCTGTGGAATGACCGGAAACTCAAGCGTTTTTGCCATGCCCTCGACTAAGCCCTCAGCGGAATTTGCCACGGTGTCTCGGAAGTTGATCGCGAATTCGAAAATTTTATCATGATTCCCAAGGATGATGTAGCGGGGAAGGAGGTTATTTGGGAGATCTCGATTCACTTTTCCGGGCTGGACGGTGAAGAGGTGTGAATAGCCAACCTGTTCGGCCTTGGTCAGCATTTCATCGGTATAAAAACCGCCCGGATAAGCATAAAGCGGAATATTTTTTTTGAATTGTTGTTCGAGAAAACGTTTGGATTCCCGCATTTCGACTTCGAGGAACTTGTCGTATTCCTGCACGCCCGTTTTCTGATATTTTTTTACCGCTTGGGGATAAGGATGGGTTGTTGAGTGGCTGCCGATGGTTGCTCGGTGTTTAAGCATATCTTTAACCATGGTCGTGGTCATGGCTTTACTGCCACCGTCAAGGTAGTCCTTGTAGATAAAGATAGTGAAAGGGTAGCCGAACTCTTTAAGGATGGGATAAGCATCGGTGTAAACGGACTTCCAGCCATCATCGATCGTGATCACAACAGATTTGGCAGGGATCGCTTTCTCCCCGTTTTTCCAAGCGATGAAGTCGGACATGGGTATGACGGCCAGACCGAGGTCACGAATGGTTTGCATTTGCTCGCGAAATTTCGAGGTGCGGATACGCATCGCAGTCTGCTGCTCAGTTTCCGAGAAATCATGGTAGCCTAGGATTGCTACGCGGACTCCATCGTCAGGGCGCTCATCTTCAGTCAAAGATGGATTTGGGACGGTGGGTTGAGGCTCCGCCACTTGGCACAATGCAGCTACCGTAAGCGCAAGCCAGAGACATATCGAGTGGCGAAAAGACGTCATGGCTGGAAAACTACCCTTTAGAGCCCAGCTTGTAAACCCAGCTCTTGGAACACTGAGTCTAGAGCGGGGAGTTTAAAATTTAGGGGGCTGTACTAGCTAAGCGACAAAAAATCGCATAACTAGAAAAGTCAATGTATCAAAGAAAAAGCCGTCTTCCAGCCCGAAAGCAAAGCGAGTTAATCAAACTTTTTGTCGTAGGCG
>JBILMI010000039.1:0-15519 GCA_044375585.1 Luteolibacter sp. | reverse complement strand
GTCATGGGCCGCGACAAAGTCTTCGTCGATGGCCGCGCCGCCTTCACTCTTGGAGATCCAGAGAAACTTACAACGTGCAACAAAATGCCCAGCGATACTTGCCCAACTCCGTGGGACGCGTGCTGTGATTCGAAAGAACTCAAACGCATCGGTATCGCCTCGATTCAGATCCTCGGAGAAGACGGTCGTGTCATCGCAAGTGATTTGAAGGGCGTGAACGATCTGAAAGAACTCAGTTCCATCACCGTCAGCGGAGTGGTCGATCAAAGCTCGACGGAAGAGAATTTTGTGATCAACGCGACCCAGATCCACGTGGAGAAGAAGTGATTTTTTTAAGAATTGGACCGCGCGACTCCAACATGCCCCGATGTAGTCGGTGGTTGCGCTTGGCATCGGAATATTGCAAAGCCTTGTTTCGAAACCGTATGGTCGAGAGCTTGCGGCCAATTCCTTTTTCCCCGAGCTCCGGTTCCTTCAGCGGTCTGATCTGCAAAAGTAACTTACTAGGATTATTCATGACCCTGAATGCGGGCGGGATGCCCACGATCCCTTTCCCCAAAAAAAGTTTTTGACATTTGAAATCATTAAAAATAATCAAGACAAATTAAGCAGATACCAAACGCACATACCAAAAATAAAACATGAAACCAACTATTCCACATACATATCTGAACCTGAATGATCACCAACATGACTTCCAAGAAGTGCCAAAGGGACACATGGATACGGGGTTGTTGCGTGCAATGATGAAATCAGTTTCGAGCACTACGGTGGTGTCATCATTAGTTGCATCTATGGTCATATTGACAGCCAGCCAGAGCCAGGCAACGATGAATATAACGAGCAAGCCAACTGTAAAGATTAAGGGTGAGGTTAAGTCGGATGGTGCGGCAGCTGGCCAAGGTGGAGCCGGATTAAATGGACAATCTGGTGTAGCCGGAGGAGACGGTGGAGCCGGCAATGCCGGGGACGATGGGACAATAGTTAACGGTTCAAACGGTGCCGCCGGCACAGCTGGCACGGTTGGTATTAATGGTATTGATGGTGCTGATGGAATCGATGGCCAGGCCGGACAAGATGGGAACGTTGGCCTCACCACAAACAATTCTGTGGTGAAAATCGGCAAAAATTCAGCGGTTCATGGAGGTGATGGTGGCGATGCAGGCAATGGCGGAAATGGCGGAAATGGTGGCAATGGCGCCAATGGAGGCGATGGAGGCGATGGTGGCGTTGGTGGCTTTGGCGCGGACGGTGTCACTGGCACCAGTGTTGGAGATGGTGGCGCTGGTGGCGCTGGTGGCGCTGGTGGCTTCGGCGGCTTCGGCGCGGACGGAGGCGCAGGCGCGAATGGTGGTGATGCCGGTAATGGTGCGGTAGGTATTTCCGGAAGCGGCCTTACCATCCGCAACCGTGGAATGATCACAGGTGGCTCAGGCGGTAAAGCCGGAGTTGCAGGGGTTGCTGGAGTGAATGGCGTTACTGGTATTAGTGGGACTGACGGTAATGGCGGCGCCGGTGGCCTCGGTGGTAATGGCGCAGATGGTGTTATTCCCGGCGAGGTTGGAGGAGCAGGTGGCGCAGGTGGAGCAGGTGGTGCGGGTGGCGTGTTATCAGGTCTCGGTGGTAATGGCGGCTTAGGCGGTGCTGGTGGCGATGGCGCAAATGGTGCTGATGGCGTGAATCCTGGAGACCTTGGGTCTGATGCAGGCAATGGCGGTGCCGGTGGCGCGGGTGGTTTCGGCGGCTCGGGTTTCATAGCTGGTGCAGACGGAGATGGCGGAGATGGTGGAGATGGCGGATATGGAGGTAACGGTGGCAACGGCGATTCAATCACTCCGAATGGAGGGTCCGGTGGCAATGCGGGATCTGCAGGCGTCGGTGGAGCTGGAGCCGGAGGCGCTACGAACGGCGCCGCCGGGATAGATGGTAATCCCGGTCAAGGCGGCGTTGGCTTTACTCCAGGCGGCTTGAATGGCGATGCTGGTATTGTCAGTGGCAACAGTGGTGCTGGCGGCGATGGCGGCGATGGCGGTGCTGGTGGCAATGCTGGCTTTGGTGGTCTGGGTGGTATTGCTGGATTAGGAGATGTGGGTGGCATCGGTGGAATCGGAGGCGACGGCAGTGCTGCGATCGTTCTGAGTGGATTAGATAACCAAATTTGGAACTGGGGAACGATTCTCGGTGGTGATGCCGGTGACGTTAACCATAGCGCAGGATCAGCGATCGTCGTTGAATTAGGAGGTTTGGCAGCAATCCAAAACCTTGGTTTTATTGCAGCTGGCAGCGGCGGTAATATTCCAACCTACGGCATCGAGAATAATGGAACCATCACCCGTCTTAGCAACGGCCAAGGTGGTGATATTGACGAACTGACATATTGGGGGGAACTGCCCGACAGCTACGAGGTGATTATCCATTCGGCAAATAGATATGGTCAATTAGTGGTGAGTGGTGCAGTAACGACTCAGGAAACGACCGTGGTGGCTAGTGATTTGGGAGCTCCTAGAACAGGAATCTATGATGATGTCATTTCTGGAGTGAATGCTGCAGACATCACCAATGAGACTGAAATCACCGTCGGTGGTCATGGCTTACTCTCGATCTTGACCGATGCGAATTTACGCCCCGGAGGTGCTATAGACAGCTGGGATCTTAGTGTCTTAAACTTCGGCCGCGACATGGCTGAGCCGCAGGCCTTCTTTTTGAAACAAAATTGGCTATCTGTGCGTCGTTCACTCGATTATGACTGTGATTTCTTTGATGAAAAAGGAGTCGCTGTCACTTTCATGAGCCATTATAACTCCTTTGATTCAGAAAACTTCGGCGGTGGAAGTTACGGAGAGCTTTCGGGCACTTTGCTTGGGGCTAAACGCCTTACCGAAAACTTCCACGTTGGCGGTTTGCTTGACTGGCGTTTTTATGGCGATGATATTGAGGGTATCGACGATGTTAATCGGCTTCCAATTTTGGGTGCCTTTGCTGGTTACTCCCAAGAGACGAATGGAACTGGCCTTCAGGCTCGTTTCTCAGTTGCCTATGAGACTGGGAATGCGAATTTTTCTCACGCTGCTCTCATCGGAAGCGGAACGTCTGTTTCTGGCGAAGCCAGTTTTGACACTTACGGCGTGGGTGCCGAGGCCGGCTGGGGAGTTGCCCTAAAGGGCTCACACGTGTTGATGCCATTCGTGGGTGTCAATTACGTCAACTCATCCCGTGAAGACTATAATGATGGTGCTGCAGCTAATTCGGAGGATGAGTTTAGTTATGACTCCTACTCTGAAGAGTATGCTACCGGCATACTGGGAGTTCGCCTGAATGGACAAGTCGTCAGCAATATCCAATATACTGGTAGTTTAGGAATCGAAGGCGTCCTGAGTGGAAATACCGATACATTCGGCCTTGAAGGCCAGTTCGGCGATACATCCTATCAGAGTCAAGATGCCATTAGTGACTGGAGTTTAATTACATCGGCAGGTGTCATCTACTCAGTAAGTGATTCCGCATCTGTGACTCTCTCCGCATACTTGCGCCAAATGTCGGGCGGTGCGATCAATAGTGGAGTCTCGCTTGGTTACAATAAGGGATTCTAATCACAATCATACATTATGATCATGAAAGGCCGAGGTTTTCCTCGGCCTTTTTTTGTGGCCAATTCCTTTTTCCCCGAGCTCCGGTTCCTTCAGCGGTCTGAATTCCAAAAGTAAAATCCTAGCATTTAGCATTAAATCGGGGGGAGTCGGTGGGGCTTTTCTGACGTATTTGCGGATAATGGTATTAATTGTGTCGCTTTCGGAGAATGGGTCGACTAAACAGCTAGTCCGGTTCACGACTTGGCAGGATCAAGTTCTGGAGTTTAGCCAGTAGTTTTTTTGATTCTTTGGCGATCTGAGACCCGATTCACGGGAACAGTCTCAAGAGAAGTCACGATACGTGAGCCGATTTTAATGTTATGAAAATGTATATTGGCAACCTGTCGTTTGATACGACCAAACAAGACCTCGAAAACCTCTTCTCCGAATACGGAGCTGTAACAGATGTTCATCTCCCAACTGACCGTGAAAGCGGCCGACCACGTGGCTTTGCTTTCGTGACGATGGATAGTAAAGAAGCAATGGACAAAGCAATCGCTGGTGTCGACGGCACCGATGTCGGTGGTCGTTCATTGAAAGTAAACGAAGCCCAAGCCCGCGAAGAGCGCAGTGGTGGCGGTGGCGGCAATCGCGGTGGCTACGGCGGCGGTGGTGGCGGCGGATATGGTGGCGGCGGTAATCGCGGCGGCAATGACCGTCGTGAAGAGCGTGGCGGCGGCGGACGTCGCTATTAATTTCACTTAAGAAAATATTCCACGGCAGTTCTCCGATCTCGGGGAACTGCCGTTTTTTATGAGGTAGGGGACCCGTATCCCTAAGCTTACATATCTTGCTATGGTTATTACGGAAAGGATTCGATGGGGTATGAAGTGCCCTTAGATATGGACCTTTACCCCGACAAATCGGGGCTGCCTGAGATAAATCGCAACGCTGTTGATTTTTGGGTAGGGGTTTCTAGGGTGTTGAGGAGTTCCAGAAGAATTGGAAGCTATTCGCAAAAAAGTGGCTGGATCAGCCCCGAGATACTGGGCTGAATGAGTTGGATGATTTTGTTGGGCCGCGCGGTCCTTTTAGAGTTAAGAAATTCGGCTCACCCTGAGTCGCTCGGCAAGGATGAGGGATTTAAAACGAGTGTAATCTTCTTCCTGGGTTCCTGAGAGCAGGCGGTAGGTGTATTCGGGCCAGTGGAGAGTTTCCTCGATCGCATTTTTCATGCGTAGCGCGATCACTTCGGTGGAGTCGGTGCCGCGGCCAGAGAGTCGTTTTAAGAGTTCTTGTTCGTCAGCTGGCATGATGAATAGATCGACCAATGCCTTTCGAATCGATGCGTCTTTAGATTTGCGCACGTGTTCGGCGCCCTGCACGTCGAGATCCATTACGACGTCTTGGCCGGCTTGGAGGTATTGAATAACCTCCGAGCGGAGTGTGCCGTAGAGGTTGTCATGAACCTCAGCGCTTTCGAGGAACTCGCCGTTCTCACGTTCGGAAAGGAATTGTTCGCGACTGAGGAAATGGTAGTCCTTGCCGTTGATTTCACCGGGTCGCGGTGAGCGGGTGGTGCAGGAAATCGAGTAGTGAGCTTCTCCTTCACCAGCTAAACGTCTGCATAAGGTCGTTTTTCCGGATCCCGAAGGTCCAGATACCACTAATAGAATTCCCGTCCGTTGCGACATGGCTCTAAGCTGCACGGAAATTCATAAATTCAAAATTCAAAATTCATAGAAACCAAGGATGAGGAAGAATTTGAACCGAGGATGAACGCGGATAAAAGATTTCTGTATGCGCCTGAAAATAATCATCAGCTTTCATTCTATGCGTAATTCTACAGTGATAACGTGATTTTTTTTGATTTCATCCGCGTCCATCTGTGGTTCCTATCTTAATTTCAACTCAGTGAGATTTGTCTCAAATGACCCATATGCTGGTCTTGACTTTTTGGTCGAAAAATCCTTTAGAATGTGAACGTGTCTAAATACCTCTGTTTGTTGGTATCGTTGGTCCTGGGATCGAGTCTTGCGATTGCCCAAGATTGGGAGCGCGACGGGATTAATTTTGGAATGGTTGAAAGCCATGCCCGCGATTTAGCTAAGGAAAAATACCGTGCTCCCAACAAAGAGGCTCTGCCGGGTTGGATGAAGTCTCTGACCTATGATCAATATCGTGATATTCGCTTTGATCCGAATCGTGCTTTATGGGGAGATGGAAAGCTTCCGTTTCGCGCGATGTTTTTTCATCCGGGCTATTTGTTTCTTGAGCCGGTAGGTATTCATGAATTCACAGATACCCATCGTCAGCGGGTGCGGTTGTCAGAAGCTTTTTTCAATTACGGACCGCTTATTAAAAACCATGGTGAACTGCCATCGGAAGCTGGATTCGCAGGTTTTCGATTGCATGCGCCCATGAACGATCCTGCTGTGTTTGATGAGTTGGTGGTATTCCAGGGAGCGAGTTACTGGCGCGCACTTGCTAAAAATCAGCGTTATGGAATATCCGCAAGGGGGCTTGCAATCGATACTGGGGTAACTGACGTGACCGAGGAGTTTCCTGCATTCCGCGAGTTTTGGCTTAAAAAACCCCAAGAAGGAGACGAGCGAGCTGTGTTTCTTGCTTTACTGGATGGTCCTTCCTATTCGGGCGCCTATGAATTCACGATTCGACCCGGTGAAGATACGGTCATGAACGTGAAGGCAGTGCTTTTCGCCCGGAAAGAGGTTAAGCGCCTCGGGATTGCTCCGATGTCGAGCATGTTCTGGTTTGGTGAAAATTCACGACGTAAGTTCGATGATTTTCGTCCTGAGGTGCATGACTCCGATGGTTTAGCGATTCGCATGGGAAGTGGCGAGAGGCTTTGGAGACCCATTTCAAATGATTCTGGAAGCTTGGAGTTCAGCTTCTTCAAAATGGATCAATGTGATGGTTTTGGACTGCTGCAAAGGGATCGACGTTTCAGTGCTTATGAGGATGGTGAGGCCGCCTATGATCTCCGTCCTTCATTGTGGATTGAGCCGACTTCTGATTGGGGATCTGGTAGTGTGATGCTGATGGAAATCCCGACTGGGAATGAGCTCGCCGATAACACCGTGGCGATGTGGGTGCCTGAAAAATCTCCTAAACCGGGTGATCGCTTGGAGTTTAATTATCGCCAGCATTGGACGATGAATGAGGATCCATCGGATGCTGGCGGCTATGTGGTTGCGACTCGTACAGGTGTACATGAATGGCAGCCAGAGCAACGCACCATGATCGTGGAATTTGAGGGAGATAAACTTGTTGGAGAAGACGGCAAAATGCCTGAGGCGTTTGTCGAGGCGGGCGCAGAGGTGCGTATTCAAGGGATAGCGGTTCAGCCGATTTCCAAAGGGCGTGTCAGGCTGGCATTTCAAATACTTCCAGCAAAAGAAGGCGGAAAGCTTTCAGATATCGGCTCACTTGAATTGAGAGCTTCATTAAAAAAGGGGGAAGATTTTTTAACTGAAACATGGGTTTACCGAATCAAACTATAGATTCACTCAGGCCACTCAGCGAATCTGAGCTTGAGGAATGGGAAGATGCGTACGCTGCAGTTGAAGCTTATCTCGCTGCATTGCATATCCGTAACCGGTTGCTAGTCGCTGAGTTGGTGCGTGGAATTCTTTGGCGTGCTTCTGCGCGAAGGGCAAATGAGCCTCATAGCACGGCACGAAAGTTAGCGATGGAGGAAATGCTTTTCGAGATCAGTGAATGGACCGAGCAGGTGCTAGATGAGCCACTGGTGAACCGGCGCCTTGCGGCGCGCGGACGTCTTGCGTTATTGCTCGCTGGTATGGCGGATCGCTGGCAGGGAGTTTTTCTAACACCTGCACCATGGCCAGATGAATTTGTAGCAGCGATGAGGAGTTCGTATCTAGCGGCGGGTCCGCAATTCGCCGAGCTAACGATGGTTCCAAAGCCTCTTGAGTTAAATGTGATTGGAAGCGGCGCTGCGCAGTTGTGGGAGACGATGGATAGGCGTCCGATTGTTAGACGTATGTTTGCGGTTGCCTTATTGGCTGCTGTGGTCGCAGGCGTTTGGTTCATTTTCTTTGCTAATGGTAATGGAAACTAAAAAAAAATCTGCTAGATCGGAAAAGATGCCGTTTTATAAAGGAGCCTCCGCCAAAGGACGAAGGTTGGTCTTTTTCAGCAGCGTGCTTTTGGTCAACATGATCGCCGTATTATGGCTCGCCGATTTATTTTGGCGTTGTGGTGTCCATCGCGCTCACGTCCCGCTGATTATCATTTTTGCGATTCTGAACGGATTGCTCATACTCGGTTCATTCCATGCCCTATTTGGTGCGCTGGATATATTTAGGGGAAAACAGAGGGCGGTAAGCATAACGGAGCTAGCAGAAGGTCCGGTGGATGTTTTAGGAAAACGGCATGCGGTGGTGATGCCAGTTTACAACGAGGATAGCATTAAATTCTGTGCAAGAATTGAGGCGATTTACAGCTCAATTGAAGCGACAGGGCATCTGGATTCGTTTGATTTTTTCATCCTCAGTGACACTAGAGATCATGATCTATGGGTGTTAGAGGAAGTGGCATGGACGAATCTTTGCCGCAGATTGAAAGGCTTCGGTAAGATTTATTATCGTCGTCGCAAAACCAATGATAACCGCAAAGCGGGTAATATTGGAGATTTCGTTAGAACATGGGGTGGGGAATATGAAGGAATGTTGGTTCTTGATGCAGACAGTCTCATGGACGGAGCTGACATCGTAAAGATGGCAAGAGTCATGGAAGCTTATCCAAAGCTCGGCATTTTACAGACTCCACCAAAGTTGATCCGTGGGGTTTCTGTATTCACGCGGTTGCAGCAATTTGCGATGAGACTCTACGGGCCGTTGTTCATTCGCGGTTTAAATTTTTGGCAACTCGGTGGCGGAAGTTACTGGGGACATAATGCGATGATACGGGTGAAACCCTTTTCGGAATTTTGCGAGCTTCCTGCGCTTCCTGGTAGAGAGCCATTTGGTGGCAGAATACTCAGCCATGACTTCGTAGAGGCTGCACTGATGGTTTCAGAAGGGTGGGAAGTTTGGTTGGCTTGGGATATCGAGGGAACCTACGAGGAAGCTCCCCCGACTTTGGTGGATCACTTGAAACGCGACCGTCGCTGGTGCCAAGGAAACCTTCAACACATGTGGTTGATTTTCGCGCGCAAACTTCCCCTGACGGTTCGGATTCATTTGTTCATGGGCATCATGGCTTACTTAGGAAGCCCGATTTGGTTCCTATTTTTGCTAATGGGTTCATGGTTGGCATGGGATTTTAAAATGAGTGAACTCAGCCCACTGCCTTTCGATGGCTATGTGGATCAATGGTTCGGGATCGGTATGCAACTTCAGGCTTTGATCTTAACCGCTGCGGTTTTTACGTTGTTATTCGCGCCGAAAATCCTCGCTCTATTGGGGGCGTTATGTTCAACAAAAATTCGCCGCTCATTCGGCGGCGCATTGGCGCTACTTATTGGCGTTTTCCTAGAAACGATTCTTTCCATTTTGTTGGCGCCTTGCGCAATGATAGCCCACACATTGATGGTCGCAGGTATCATTTCTGGACGCGCAGTCGGCTGGGGTAATCAAAACCGCGAAACTGATGGAACCGCTTGGGCAGATGCGTTTCGCTTCCATGCTGTGCCGACGATTATCGGCATCATTTGGGCGGTTTTCGCTTGGCACATCGGGATCAACTTCGCGATGTGGATGGCCCCGATTTTATTGGGTCTGATTTTATGTATTCCGGTCTCGGTTTGGACAAGTCGGGCGCGTTACGGACGCGCTTTAGCAAAGCTCCACATCCTCGCAACACCTGAGGAAATTCATTTGCCCACGATCGTTAAACTTGCCGATGATGCAGAACATCATGAACAAACCGTTTTAAATGCGTCCGTCACCGCAAGGAAGGGAGTGATCGCGGCAGTGGTCGATCCTTACGTAAACGGGGTGCACGTTTCGCTGCTTGAGCATTCGGATATGAACCCCATCGAGGAGGCGCTGGCTAGGCGTTGCCTGAGAGAAGGGCCAGAAGCTCTCGAAAAATCTGAACTTGCTCAATTACTCTATCTGGCGCCGGCCATGCTGATGATGCATCGAGCTGTTTGGCTAGGTCTTCCTGAAGAAGTGGGCAGTGTGTGGATGCGTGCGGTGGAGAGTTACCGTCGTCGTGGGGATTTAGCCGGGGAGACGGGCTGATTTGCGCATGATTCCAAGGCTTGCCAAGGGTTGCTGCTAAGTTACACTGTGTCCAAGTCATGAAGTGCTTAATTTTCACAACTGCCGTTATGTTTCATGGAGCGCTCATCGCTAATGCCGACGAGACCGTGGCACTTAACCAGACGAACTTCCTCAAGATTGTTGAAGCGGGTGGCATTATGATGTTCCCTCTCGCGCTCATTTCTGTGGTGGGGGTAGTTTTGATTTTGCTTTATCTCCTGACGATTCGCCGCAATGCGGTGGTCAGTGACAACTTCATGGACACGGCTGAGGCAATGATTCGTAAACGTGATTTTCTTGGTCTAATTGGTTTTTGCAAAAAGCAGAATGAATCAATGGCAAGGGTGACTCAGAAAACCCTCGATTTCTCAACCAAATATCCAAGCGCCTCTTTCGGTGAGGTTCGGGAGGTTGCTGAGGCAGAAGGTTCCAGGCAGGCAGGCTTGTTGAGCTCGCGAATCACTTATCTTGCGGATATCGGTTCGATTGCTCCGATGATCGGGTTGCTCGGAACGGTTCTCGGAATGATCAAATCTTTCCTTCAAATTTCTGGCGGGGATGTGCAAGGTGTTCGCCAAATGGAGCTCGCAGGAGGCGTCTCTGAGGCACTCATTACAACAGCTGCCGGATTGATGATTGGAATCCCAGCATTGGTTTTCTATTCGATTTTCAGAGGCCGGGTTCAGAAATACATCTCTGAGCTTGAAGCTGCATCCACGCATTTGATGGCATTGCTACACACTCAAGTTGAGCATCAAAGACCGCTTGGTGGTGGTTTTCAAAGTCCGAGCGAGAAAACCAGCGAGGACTATGCGACACCAATACCTTCGCTTCTTGATAAAAACAGACCGGATTTGCACGGCATTTAATTCCGCCAAGCCATGAAGTTTCAAAGCAGACAACCTGAACCTGCCAACATGCAATTGGCGCCGATGATTGATATCGTGTTTTTATTGCTGATTTTCTTCATCGTTACATGGCAGTTTACTCGCTCCGAAACGGAACTTTCTGTATCAGTTCCGACAGCTCAGGAAGGCGCGGATCCGCAACGTCAAATTGGTGAAATCGTTATCAATATCCTTGGCGACGGTGCAATTAGGGTTGATGGAACAACATTGGATCTAGAGCAGTTGTTGGAGAAACTTGCTAAAATAGCAAAAGAATATGAGAACCAACCTGTTCGCATCCGTGGTGATGGCGGAGTTAAATATCAGCGCATCGTCGAAGTGATCGATACCTGCCAGAAAGCTGGAATATGGAACATCTCATTCGCCACTCAGCGTCCAACACCTACGCAGTAAGATAGAATGCCAAAATTCCAGATATCATTTTTCCTAAAGATTTCCAGTTTGTTGCTAGTTAGTTTTTTAACCTTGCAAGCGCAACAAGAGCCGCCGCGTGCAGGTGTGGTTGAGGAAGCGTTACAAATCAATCCTGAAAATGATGTTTTTCTTCACGGAAAAAATACTTACGACACCGCACAGAATGGAAATGATCCAGATGCACGTCGTGAAGGTTATCTCCGCGCCGTGAAAATCTTTAATGATTATCTGAATGAGTTTGGAGGACACCCAAATGCCGAAGCTGCATGGTGGTATCTCGGAAGTAGCTATCTTCAAGTTGGCATGACTGATGATGCGAAGCGTTGTTTCTCCACACTGCTCAACGGTTTCGGCGAGGGCAAATATGCAGCCGTGGCCGCGTATAGCATGGCGTTAGATCACTACAACAAACGCGAATACGCATTTGCTGCGCCCCTTTTCGAAAGATTTGCCGCCAATGGATCACGTCCCGAAGATAAATCCAAAGGTATGCTACTAGCTGGAAGTTGTTATCGCTTGGATGGTCGAGACCGCGACGCGATAAAATCATTTCAAGAGGTTCTCGATGACCCAAATGGCGCGCCCCTATATGAACAAGCGAGGCTTTACCTCGGGCATGTTATTTTCAAACAAGGCAAAATTGACGAGGCTTTAAAAATCTTCGAACAAGTAGCGAAATCTAAAACTTCAGAAAAAGTCTGCGCTGAGGCTGCACTACATGCAGCGATTTCAGCCACAAAACTTGGCAGATTAGACGTCGCTGAAACCTATCTGAAATTTGTCTTGGAAAATCCAGGAATGGAAACGGCGCGTCCTGATGCGCAAATCGCATTGATGGAAAACTACTATGCGGCAAAAAAATATAAGGAAGTCCTCGGAATTTATAAAAAGAGCACGTTAAAAGCTGAGGGTGAAAAAGAAGCAGCGAGATTGATGGTTGCAGCCCGTGCTATGCTCCAACTCAAACAGGTTTCAGAAGCGAGTAAGTTATTTCGTGAAATCGAGCGGACTGTCCCACCTGAAAATGACTTAGCATTTCAAGCATCGTATTATCGTTTGAACTGTTTTTTTCAAATTGAGGGATCTTATGTGACGGAACAAGTGGATGCGTTTCTTCAGATCTACGAAAAATCTCGTCCTAATGACGCTCGCATTCATACTGCGCTTTTGATCAAGGCTGAGACTTTGTTTTCTCAAAATAAGATTCCTGCTGCCGCTGAAGTTTACGCCAAGATAGATCCCAAATTACTCAGTGAATCAAATCGCTCAGGTTTCCTTTATCAGCGAGGTTGGTGTCTTGCAGAAGCCGGCGATAATCAAGGATCGATCCGTTCACTTAGTGAATTCGTTACTCAATATCCCAAAGATGAGCGAGTTTATCAGGCCTTAGTGAAACGCGCTAAATGTTATTTAGAGACAGGGGATTCAGCCAAAGCAATTTTAGATTATGATCTCATTGCCGGTGCAACGAAAGCTCCGGCTGATCTTGTTTCACTCGCTTGGTTAGAATCTGCACGTGCGCGACGTAAGGAAGGTAATATCGAAGATATGCTGGTTCGGTATAAAGGTTTGTTAGAAGTAAAAGATATTAGTGAAAATCTTAAGTCAGAGGCTAACTACTGGGTTGGCTGGGGAATGGTGAAAACGAATCAGCCAAAAGATGCGATACCGTTCTTAAATGAAGCCCGTAAACTTCGGAAAGATGCCTATGGGAAGCATACCGGCTTGTTACTCGCCCTATCTTACTTTTCATCACAAGACCCTATCCAACTCGGTGCAGAAATTGAACTCGCGATAGAAGGAGGTTATGCAAATGATATTCCTGCGCAAGCTCTGCAGTGGACAGGCATGCAGTCATTCAACTCTAAGGATTATGCATCCGCTGCGAAGTTTCTTAGTCTTACGGCAAATGATAAAGAACCAAGAACCACACCCAAAGAGGTATGGCGTTATTTAGGTAAATCTCGTCTTGAAATCAATCAGTCGCAAGATGCGCTTGCTGCGATCGGGCATGTGCTTGAAGTGGAAGACCAACCAGCATGGAAAGCTGATGGATTACTTGATCAAGCACGTGGGCTCTATCAACTAAAGAAATTTGAAGATGCACGTAAATCTGCAGATGAAGGGTTATCATTGCATCCTCAAGGACGTACCCACGCCGGTTTGCGTATTGTTTCTGGAGATCTCCATGCTCAAAAAGAAAGCTTTGGGGAAGCTTCCGCCGATTACCTATATGTCATTCAGTTTAATCAGGATGTTGATCTCAAGCCCCTTGCAATCCACAAATACATTCTTCTTTTAGAGAGGCAGGGTAAAATGGAGGAAGCTGGAAAATATAAAATCCAGCTCAAATCAGAGTTTCCAAATTGGAAGGCGCCTTAGCAGCTCGTCCATAGAATACTCCCGAGATTTACTTCCTTGCCAAGGTTAGAGCTCTAGATGATTTCACAATTTTCACTTAATTGTAATCTTCAGGCTTTAGGAGTTTGGCGCGAATGACTGGTTGCCAAAAATATTTGCCTAAACGGCCGAGTCTGGAAGCCGTGATGCCCGGGCGCGACGAAGGCGCGGATGATCAGCGATCTTGGATTTGAGATACATGAGTTTTGGTGGCCGAAATAGTGATCGACCTTTCCGATTAAGAAATATCAATCAGGTGGTAATCTACACGATCTGGAGTTGGGATCTCGCAACGAAGCATCACTCTTTTGAAAAGACGTGGATAAACGCCCAGCTTACTCTACATCACTGGCTGGAATAACCAAAGTGGGGACAATGGCTTTTCGAACTATGCCTTCAGCCACGCTACCGAGGATAAGAGAAGCGATGATATTATGTCCGTGTGCGCCTAGGATAACAAAATCGGCACCGATTTCTTTGATCTTGGATTCGAGCTCGAGAAGTGGACTTCCATCGCTTAGGTGAGCGATGGGAGTGATTCCTTTGGCTGTAATTTCGGCTGCGCATTCAGCCAACGTCTTCTTTGCGCGTTTACGAGATTCTTCGTGAAAGGAGTGAATCTCTGGAAATTCGTTGGGGCTCAAACCGTAAGCGGTGTAGGTAGGCTCCGGCTCGATGATATGAAGCAGGTGTAATTCCGCGCCAAATGCTTTAGCGTGATCAGTGGCGGCTGAGATAACGCCTGGGGTGGCATTGGAAAAATCGATAGCGGCAAGAATCTTTTTCATACTTCACTATAAGCAAAAAAGATCTGCCTTAAAAGATAAACATTAAGAAAAATTCGAATAGCTTACGCTAAGATTCCTTTAATCACTTTAGCTGGCTCTACGCCCGTGAGGCGTTGATCGAGTCCTTGAAATTTGTAGGTCATACGCTCGTGGTCGATGCCTAGAGTTTGCAGGATAGTTGCGTGGAGGTCACGAACATGAACAGGATTTTCTGACGGCGGCCACTCATTGAAAGAGACGACTTTTGGTAATGTCATCGGTTTTTCTGCGGCTTTATCCGCAGCTTTTTCAGATGATACGGTTGCGTCCTCTTTACAGCCTAAAAGCAGCAGGAAGAGGGCGATCAGAGAGGTATAGATGACTTTCATCAGGGGGAAAAGAGGATTAAGATGTCGTTGAATGCGGAAAATTCGGCTTGATCTATCAAAAGAAACACAATTTTCACTTTAATCTAGTGCAAAAAAGAACCTACTGGCAAATGATAATCCCCGTTGTTTCGGGTATTTCTCATGAAATGATTTTTCGGTGTAATTCTTCATTGGACTTTGTGCTTGGAAACTTAGAGTGCGGTGCATGAAACGCCTTTTCTTGCTCGATGGCATGGCCCTGATTTATCGGGCGCACTTTGCCTTCATCCAAAATCCGATCCGCAATTCTAAAGGTGTCAATACTTCCGCGCTCTACGGTTTCATCAATACCCTACTCTCGATTTTAGAAAAAGAAAACCCAACGCATCTTGGAGTGGCGTTTGATACCTCAGCTCCGACCCCGCGCCATATTCGCTATCCCGCCTACAAGGCCCAGCGTGATGAGATGCCGGAAGAACTGGCTGCGGCAATTCCTCATGTGAAGGCCCTCTGCCGTGCATTCGCTTTGCCGGTGCTGGAGATCGATGGCTTTGAGGCGGACGATTTGATAGGAACTTTGGTGAAACGCGCCGAGCTTGATGGCTTCGAATCCTACATGGTCACGCCGGATAAAGATTTCGCACAGCTGCTTTCCGATACGACATTTATCTGGCGCCCTGGTCGCAAGGGCACTGATCATGAAGTGATTGGACTAAAGCAACTTCCAGAAATCTGGGGAGTTTCAGAGCCTCATCAAATCATCGATCTATTGGGTCTGATGGGGGATGCATCCGATAATATTCCTGGTGTTCCAGGTATCGGACCGAAAACCGCGCAAA
>JBILMI010000038.1:0-15539 GCA_044375585.1 Luteolibacter sp. | reverse complement strand
CGCGCTCGAAGACATCGTGATCCTCGACGTGGATGAAAGCGTAGAGATCACCGGAAGCTCCACCACGAACTCCAGCATCGCCGTTTCCGGTAGAACGCAGCCTAACGCCGGTGTCGACGCCAGCTGGGATGCGGAGTTTGATGCGAGTTTCACGCTCAACGCGACCTTGTCCTCTACAATCGCCACATGGATCGGATACGATTTCACCAGCACCTCGGCATTCGGGACAAGTAGATTGTTGGATGAAAATTCCGGCTTGACGACCGACAACTCCACGCCCCCCGCAGGTGCTACAAGTTTTTACTCCACCTGATCCTTTTGAGCCGCTTGCGCTGCATTTTGCACAGGGAATATTGCGTTCGATCTCGAGTTCTTTATCAACACCACGGGCTGCTTCTTCGAGGGTGATTTCGAGATCATAGCGGAGATCGGAACCGCGTTGCTTGCTGGTTTTTTTTCGTGGGCCAGCGCCGCCAAAAAATTCGTCGAAGCCGCCACCGAATGCACCGCCGAAGACTTGTGAGAAGATATCTGCGGGATCATGGAAGCCACCGCGTCCGCCGCCCATGCCGCCAGAGAAAGCATCGTGGCCATAGCGATCGTAAGCCGCGCGTTTATCCGGATCGGAAAGGGCTTCATAGGCTTGACCCAGTTCTTTGAATTTATCTTCGGCAGTGGGATCGCCGGGATTTTTATCCGGATGAAATTTTACAGCAAGTTTGCGGTAAGCTTTTTTGATTTCAGCTGCCTCCGCATTACGGGAAACGCCGAGGATTTCATAGTAGTCGCGTTGTGCAGCCATAATAAAAATGAATTCTTAAATTCTAAACTTTAAGCCTCAAGGAGGAGAGAATGATTGAGGATTTTATGAGTTGGATGAGACGACCACACTGGCTGGACGCAGGAGGCGGTCGCGAAGTCTGAAACCACGGCGTGTGGTGCGAATGATGGTGCCTTCAGGTTGATCAGAGGCTTCTTGTGATACAGCATCGTGGAGATTAGGGTCGAACTGCCCTTCAGTAGAAATTTCAGTAACGCCTTGGTTGCTGAGAAACTCATTGAGTTGTTTGCGCACCATATCCATGCCGATATAGATCATGGATGAGGTGTCTTGTGCGGCGGCTTGCATGCCCATTTCAAAATTATCGATCACAGGAAGAAGGTCTTCGAGCAAACGTTGGTTGGCATATCGAATGGCATCTTCACGTTCGCGGGCGGTGCGTTTGCGGAGGTTATCCATTTCTGCGGCGGTGCGCAGGGAAAGTTCTTTCCATTTAGCGGCTTCCGCTTCGAGCTGCTCCCACGGATCCAGCTCGGCAGCTACTGGATTTTCGATAGTTGCCTCGGTGGAATCTTGGATTTCCTCCACGGAATCGGGAATTTCTTGAGTTGGTTTCGAATCGTCTTGCTGCATGAGGGGAATGTGTAATCAGGAATGCGGCAAGGTCAACTCCTTGCGAGAAAGAAGCGTCAATCTCGAAGGAGAATAATTAACGCACAGTCGTAAAGGTCTCAGAAGCGAAGCACAAAGGGGCTAGCTCGCGGAATTTGCAGAAGTTTCCTCGCTAGTTGATTCAGCTGAGGCTTCAACCTCCGCTGTAATCTCTGGATTTTTCAAAGGAATGATAGGCTTAGGCGGCGAAAGGAGTTCCATGACTTCGAGTTGGATTTTTTCCACTTCGTCGAGAGGAATGTTGGGGTCTTTAACGATAAATACCTCGCCAGTTTTGCGATGTTCGTAAATCCGGAGAATGCCGCTGGCTGTAGGTTGAGTGTCAGTTTCGCGTAGGATTTTTTGACGTTCCAACATGACCGCAAGGATGTAACGAGTGTTTTCGGTATGCTCTAGATCGTCTTCGACCATCTGTTTGAGGAGATCTTCCGCACTTTGTTTGGTGACGACGGGTTGCGAGTCGCTGGCGGGCGCGGGTTGAAATTTGGTGCGCCATGAAGAGAAGGGGGATTCATCTTCAGATGAGCGTTGAGCCCATGCATTTTCACAAAAATCTTTCCGAAGATAACCAGAGGATTCTGAATCTGGGAAGAGTGCCGTGACGATGGGTTGACCTTCGGTGAAAGGAGTTTGGGTGATGCTGCATTCGCGACTGCGATTGCGGACATGCCATGATTCTGGGAGTGCCATGCTTTGATGGAGCTAGTTGTTGAAGTTGAGTAAGTTTTTAATCGACTGGTAGATGGGTCTGCCAGTGATGCGTCTGTGATAGAGATATAGGCCAATTCCGGTAAAAATGATGTTTGGGAGCCACGCGGCGAGTATGGGCAGGAGGATTCCAGATTCACCGAGTGCGAGGGCGATGGTTGAAATGAACAACATTATCACAGAAAGGACAACAGCGAGAAAGATTCCACTGCCTCCACCACGGCGGGAAAAGTGAATAGAAAGGGGAACTGCGAGTAGAACGGTGACGAGACAAGTGACGGGTAGAGCCCAACGATAATACCATTGAGTGAGATATGCTGGAAGGTTGGACGTCATCTGTTTGGCGAGTGGAGAAATTAGCCAGGACTTGAGTTCGGGTATACCAAGATATTCAACGCTAAGACCCGGTTTGATGATTTGTGAGGGTGTTTCTTTCCAAGTTTTACAAATCAAAGGTTCTTTGAGTTGCTCAAAAATGGGTGCTTGACCGGGTTCGAATCGGCTAATGAGAGGATTATGAAATGTCCAAATTCGGGTGTGTTTGTTGTAACTTGCGGAACTTGATTGAATGCGATTTTTGATCGATCGGTCAGGGTTGATCGTTGTGATCTCGACGTTTTGAAGAGGTTCTCCCTTGAGGAACTTTTCGGGAAAGGTTTCAACCATCCAAAGTCGATTGGAGTTTGGCGCTCGGAAGATGACGTTTTTAGCTTGGATGATGGGTCGGCCCTGGGCGAGTGCGATCATGTCATCGCGTTTTCCCTCAGCATGCGGAGCCCAATGATAGTTGAGACCGAGTAGGAGAGCGCTGCACCAGCAGCCTGCAAAAATGAGAGGAAGAGTTAAACGTAGGATTCCTGTTCCACTTTGCACCATGGCGATGATCTCGTTGCTTTTGGATAATTTTCCGAGGCAGTAGATATTTGCTAATAAGAGCGAGTAGGGAAGGAGTACAAGAAGAATGGCGGGAGAGCTTAAAATATAAAAACTTAGAACGCTGATAAACTTATTTTCTGCGCCTGAGAAATCTCCTAGGTTATCGTGGAGGTCGAGCAGCATCCAAAGGGCGAACAAGGTACCAAGGCAGATGGAGAAAATCCCAAGGAATTGGCGGGAAAGATAGCGATCAAAGGTATTTCCGAGGCAGTAGGTCCAACTTGCTATGGCTGGCATGAAGCAGAGAAATAAAAGAATATAAGGCCTAAATTGGGTGGTAAGTAGGTGTGAATCTGGGAAGTTAATGAGATATTCAGTTGCCGATCTGTTCTCCATGGGAAAAAGAATAGCGGATGCAACCAAGCCAAGCAGGGTAAAGATGACAGGAAGTAACCAGCGCGGAGCGTTCAACATGATACGTGGATAAAGATGTGGACTACGGGGTTAGCTGTCGAGTTTCGATGTCTGGAGATTTGAAATAGGGGGATTCAATCTTCCCAAATCATATGCTTTAAGCGTAGCTGCCGCGCGCGGGTTGCAGCTGCTTCTGCACGTGGCCCACCGAAAGAAGCGATTTTCTCTGCAACTGAAATGGCTGCCTGCCACCGTTCGGTATTTTCTAAAATGGTCAAAGCGCGGAAACTGCTAAGTTCGAACCATTTCCATTCGGGCGGCGCGGGGTCGACTGGCCGATCCAAGACTGAGTAATAAGCTGATAACGCATCAGCCAAACGAGTTTGGCTGGGGTTTTCTGGGTCAGGGAGTTTTTCTAAGGTGAGCCCACGTAGATATTGAATGCGAAAGTATTGAGCTGGCTTGTTTGCTGAAATTTCGACGAGTTGGTTGTAAATTTCTAGAGCTTTTTGAAGAGACTCTGGGTCGGTATCACCGCGCGCATAGATCGCCTCAGATAAGAGTAGCCCTGTAGGAAGGCGTGAGGGATCTTCTGGTGAGATTTTTTGATAAGCGGCGGTTAGGGATTCAATGGCGATGTTGGTTCGATCTAGGGCGATGTTCACTCGTGCTTTTTCAAGGATAGCTAGAGAACTCAGAGGTCCTTTGATGGCGATGGCTTGGTCGAAAAGAGCGATGGCTTCTTCGCGCGATTGGGTGGTTGCTCCAAGAGCAGCGGACCGTGCTGCGAGGAGGAATGCTGCTTGAGAGCGTTGGGTCCCGGGATTTAACTTGGCGATTTTTTCAAATACCTCGCGCGCTTCGTTGTAACTACCAGAGCGAAACAGGCAGTTTCCTAAAATGAGTAATGATTCTGCTTCGTTGGGTGTTCCGGGAAATTTTTCGATAATTTCTTTCGCGAGTGAGATGGTTTTTTCGGTTTGATCAAGTGCGTTAAGTAATCGGAGTTCGGCAATTGCTAAACGAGCGGTTTGATCTTCTTTTAGAGGAAGTCCTGAGGCACGGATCGTATCGATTTGAGCGCGAGCCAGAGAGAGGTCGGGAGAAGACAAGGATAATGCGGCATCGATGATGTTAATGCGTGCTTCGATGGCACGTGGATGATTGGGGTATTCAGTTAGAAAAATATCTAGGGCTATTTTTGCTTTTTCTGGATCACGAAGAGTCAGTGCTTTTTCGAGTGTGAGCTCGGTATTGAGCTGTTGAGCAATGGCAGGATCTTCGTGTTGAATAGTGAGTGATTCCCTGTTGTTCTCGTTTAATCGAACGAGTGCGGAATTGAGTAAGGCATGATTCTGATTTTCTTTAGATAGCGAGGCTGAAGCTTCATCGAAGAGCTCAATCGCTAAATCTTTTTCGCCTTGTTCGTAGGCAATCTTTGCATCGAGAAAAGTAGATTCACCTTTTATGAGATTAGATTGGGTGGTTTGACGAACAGAGTCGAAAAGAGCGAATGCTTGTTCTGGATCGTTGGCTTGAAGCTGCCATTTTGCCAGCTCGAAAAGAGATTTTGGTGCCAGGAAATGAAGGGGCGCGAGCAAAAGGATACGCTGCATGAGTAAGCACGCTTCGTTTTTCGCGCTGGGGTTATCGATACGGTGGAGACCCATTCCACGGGTATACATAGCGAAGACGGTGAGGTCACTGATTTCGCTGGATGCACCTGGCCACGCAGCGGCGGCGGTTGCTGTTTGGGTATTGATCAGGCCACTAGAAGGCGGGAGGCTTGAAGGAATCCATTCTCCAAGTTGAACGAGAGTGGGGTGGTCGATAGTGATGATTTCCTCGGGAAGCCATTGGATAATTCTGCGGAACATAGGTTCGAGCGCAGTCGTATTGGGATTTTCTTGTATGAATGTGAGGAGAAATTGGGTTGCAATGGGTTGCTTGTTCTGTGCTGCAAGGGCGTCAGCATTGCCAAGGGCAGCAAGATTATAGCGTGTGGTTGATTGACCATCAGGTTGCGCGAGCAGATCGCTAAAAATGGTTTCAGCAGCAACCGCATTGCCTTCTGTTAGAATTAAAGTTGCATCTAAGAATTTTGCGGTAGGTAGTAAGTTTTTAGGTATGTCTTTTACCTGATTAAATAGGCTGCGAGCTTGATCGAATTCATCGAGATCGATGAGGATTTCAATTTGGTGAAATGCAGCTTCGATCCGGTCCGTTACTTTGGGAGATGCTTCGAGAAGTTTTAAAACTTCAAGAGATTTTTCGGGGCTTCCAAGTGAGAGGTAGAGGCTTGCAGTGGTGATGGCAGCTTCTCTAATAAATGGATGAGTGGGTTCTGCTGCGATCGTTGCGAGGGACTCAGCTGCATCATTAAATCTTCCAGTTCCGGCAAGTGCTTGACCCCTCCAAAATGGAGTTTCAGGTAAATCTTTCAGAAAAAGTTGATCAAGAATTTCAAGAGCTTTCGTTGGCTGATTGCTGCGGATGAGACTTTCCGCGAGCATGATGTGGATTTGTGCGCGGCTATCCGGAGCGAGGTTGGGCTGGGCTGCAGCGGATTGTAATTTCGATGTCGCGACGTCCCAGAGATCATTTTCCATTGCACGCTCGGCTGCGGCGATGGCCTGCTCTACCTTTTGATCTGCAAGGGCGATATGGGTCGCAAAGAGGAGTAAAGTGATGATTGGAACAAATTTCACTGAGGGGAGAATGAATGAGGGATGGCTTACATGGAAGAAAGAAGATACGAAATAGATATATTGATGAGTTAAAGTCGCTGTCATAGGTTGTGTTTTTTTAAATCTAGCCAGTTTCCAATTCTTGAGATAAATATCGCCTAAGATTTATTGCCACTTATGAATTTTTTATATGTGAACTCAGCTTTAGAAGGCGTGTTGAACGCTTCTCGGGTAAATCTAGTGATTGATCTGGTGATTGATCCGGCGACTTTCAGACCGTGCTGCAAGTTCTGCTCAAAATACGATCCAAACACTGATCCGACTTCCTGTGAAGTCATGCGTTAAGCACGTGTAAGATAGATCGAAATGAACTGTCGGTTTCGTCCCTGCATTGATCTCCATGATGGCAAAGTGAAGCAAATCGTGGGTGGTAGCCTTCGGGACCATGGTCCTGGGCTCAAGGAAAATTTCATTTCAGATAAATCATCATCATGGTTTTCGGAGAAGTTCCGCAAAGATGGTTTGACTGGTGGTCACGTGATCATGCTCGGAAAGGGCAATGAAATGGCGGCAAAAGAGGCTTTAGCCGCGTGGCCTGGAGGGATGCAGTTGGGAGGGGGGATTCGTGCTGAAAACGCTGTATCATGGCTGGAAGCGGGTGCGAGTCATGTGATCGTGACCTCAGCTTTGTTCGATTCCGAGGGCCGATTTCTTCAAAACTCGCTTGAAGAACTTACGCGTGAGGTCGGAAAAGAACGACTTGTGATCGATCTGTCCTGTCGCCGCACTTTAGATGGTTGGAGGGTGGCGATGAATCGCTGGCAAACGCTCACAGAATTGGAAATTTCCGCGCAGACATTGGATGAATTTCTACCGTATTGCGCTGAGTTTTTGGTGCATGCTGCGGATGTCGAGGGGCTTTGCGGTGGGGTGGATCAAGCTTTGGTCAGTTTTCTAGGAGGATGGGGAAAATGTCCGGTCACTTATGCGGGTGGAGCCGCGACCATGGATGACGTGCTTTTGGTGGATGCGCTTGGAAAAGGTTTAGTCGATGTGACCGTGGGTAGTGCTTTAGATTTATTTGGCGGTAGCGGGATATGCTACGCCGAACTAGCTGCCATGAGTGGGACTTGATTGTTCCTCCACGAAAATAACGATGATTGCTTGTCAAAAGGTCTCGAATTTCTAGGGTTTGCGCACTCCGCACCTAAGAACACATGACGGAAACTTTAATTTTATGAATACGAAAGCACTTACCACTGCCGCAAACGAATCCCGTGGCCTCGCTATGGATGCCGTCCACGCTTGTAATTCCGGACACCTTGGTCTCCCGCTCGGCTGTGCCGAAGTTGGAGCAGTTCTCTTCGGTGAAGCGATGAATTTTAATCCCGATGCACCGCGTTGGCTAAACCGCGATCGTTTTATTTTGTCTGCCGGTCACGGTTCGATGTTCCTCTACAGCTGGCTTCATCTCTCGGGTTATGCGGTATCGAAAAACGATGTCGCCTCTTTCCGCAAACTTCATTCCATCACACCAGGACATCCCGAGTATCATGAAACTCCGGGTGTTGAAGCGACCACAGGCCCACTCGGACAAGGGATCGCCAACGCAGTTGGATTTGCCATTTCTGGAAAACGAGCTGCTGCAATTTATAACACCGCCGAGCACACACTTTTCAATCATCACGTGATCGCGCTCCATGGTGATGGCTGCCTTCAAGAAGGTGTTGCCAAAGAAGCTATCGCATTCGCCGGACATAACGGCCTCGATAACTTGATTCTCATTTATGATAGCAACGATGTGACGCTCGATGCGATGGCTGATCAAAGTCAGAGTGAAAACGCATTGCAGTATTTCATGTCCCAAGGCTGGGATGCGATTGAGATCGATGGACACGACTTAGCATTGATCCAGCAAACGATCGCTAAAGCGAAGGCCAACGATAACGGTAAACCTAAAGTGATCATCGCTAAAACGGAGATCGGTAGAGGGATTCCTGAAGTTGCAGGTTCTGCCAAAGCACACGGCGAAGGTGGCGCGAAATTCATCGAAGCGGCTCGTGCAGGTTTGGCTCTTCCGAGCGAAGAACACTTCTTCGTTTCCACAGAAACCCAAGCGTTTTTCGCACAGCGTAAACAAGAACTTATCGTTCAGTTCAACGCATGGCAGGCAACTTATGAAGCATGGTCAAAAGCCAATCCTGAACTTGCGAAACAATTGACAGACGGCGTTGCACTCGCAGCTCCATCAAATCTCTCCGAGAGCATTCCTGCTTTCCCAGCTGATTACAAAGACGCAACCCGTTCCGCTGGCGCGAAAGTCATCAACGATGTTGCAAAAGCAATTCCACAATTCCTCACCGGTAGTGCAGACCTCTTCGGATCGACCAAAAACTATCTCACCGGCGCAGGTGATTTCTCCGCATCAAATGCTTCCGGACGTAACATCTGGTTCGGTATTCGTGAGCATGCGATGGGTGCAATCTGCAACGGCATTGCTTACGACGGTCTTTTCCGTGCGAGTGGAGCAACGTTCTGCGTATTCGCGGATTACGTGCGCCCTGCCATTCGTTTGGCGGCTCTCTCAAAACTTCCCACCGTGTTCATCTTCACCCACGATTCCGTCGGAGTCGGCGAAGACGGCCCAACTCACCAACCGGTTGAAACGGTCAGCGGTTTGCGTGTGATTCCGGGTCTTGATGTGATTCGTCCGGGAGATCCAGAGGAAACCGCTGGCGCATTTATCGCTTCGATGACGCGCACCGATGGCCCAACTGCTCTGATCCTAACCCGTCAGGCAATCCCCACGATGAGCAGTCTTTCTGTTCAAGAGCGTCGTGATGGCGTGCTACGCGGTGGTTATGTGGCGGTGAAAGAAACCGGCGCATTGAAAACCATTCTCATCGGCACAGGCTCGGAGTTGCAACATTGCGTTGAGGCTGCCAAGCAGCTAGGCGATGGTGTGCGCGTGGTTTCCATGCCGTGCGTTGAGCGCTTTGAAAGGCAATCCGCGGAATACAAAGAGAGCGTTTTACCGAAAGCCTGCGCCAAACGGGTTTCCATCGAGGCTGGTGTCACCGATATTTGGTGGAAATACGTTGGCACCGAAGGCAAGGCCCTTGGCATCGATCGTTTTGGCATCAGCGCGCCAGGCGATGTTGTCATGAAAGAACTGGGCATGACCGCCGCAGACGTCGTCGCTGCTGCGAAGTAAGCGATTCTCTTTAGATCCTTTCAAAATCCGCAGCTTTCGAATCATCGGGGCTGCGGATTTTTTGGTTTAACCCCTAACTTTCTTGTCAGACGCGAGGATTCGTCACACTTTGGGTCATCGTGAAAATCGGATTACTGCTTAACCCGAAAAAAACTGGAGGTTTAAAAACTCTCCTGGCCTTGAGAGCTGCGCTTGAGCAGAGGGGATGTGAGTGCATTTTGGATGGTGAAACAGCTGAAATCGCAGGCGAGGTTTCAGATATTGATGCGAACACGTTTGCAGATCATGTTGATCTAGCTGCCGTGTTGGGCGGTGATGGCACAATGATGCACGCGGTGGCGCGCTTGGGAGTTTTTGAAAAACCTGTGGCTGGTATTAATATCGGGACTCTTGGATTTCTAACAACTTGCACCGATG
This sequence comes from Luteolibacter sp., assembly GCA_044375585.1. GTDB lineage: Bacteria > Verrucomicrobiota > Verrucomicrobiia > Verrucomicrobiales > Akkermansiaceae > Luteolibacter. The sequence continues at coordinate 5,770 of JBILMI010000038.1, read as the reverse complement.
ATGAAATCGAGGCGTTTGCAGATGCTGTGGCAAATGGAAGCTATCGCACCAGTATCCGCATGTTGTTGGATGCGCAGGTCATCCGGAAATCAGGTGCAATTGAGACCTATCACGGTTTGAACGAAGTCACGATGGCACGTGGTGAAACGGGACGTTTGGTCACATTGATCGCGAAGGTGGATGGTGAATGGCTGAATCGTTATCGCGCCGACGGCTTGATTGTCGCTACACCCACAGGATCCACTGCCTATTCACTTTCCGCTGGCGGTCCTTTGATCGCACCGCAGTCATCTGTCATGGCGATCACGCCGATTTGTCCGCACAGTTTGAGTCAGCGTTCATTGGTTTTATCCGATGATGTTGAAATCGAGATTTCACCTGAATATGACGAAGATGGCACGATGATTTTCACTGTCGATGGTCGTGATACCACACGCATTGATCCAGGTGATCGAGTGGTCGTGAAAAAATCTTCCAGATCATTTCATCTCCTGCAGCTCGAAGGCACTTCATTTTATGAAGCACTACGTCAGAAGCTTGGCTGGCAAGGGGTATAAGAATATTAGCGGGTTTTCTTTACGATCTGTTTTTTAAACAGAGGAAGAAATTCTTTTTCGATGTATGCGTGCGCAGCGGCCAAGCCTTCTTCGCGATAGATATTTCCGATGATGGCTTCGACACTGGTTGGGTTTCCGAATGAACTCAAAAATTCATTGGAAGTCAGATGGGTGAACCAAACTCCGTCCATGCATTTACGCTCTTCCAATACGAATTGTCTGGCATAGAGAGCCAGCACGGCATCGCCAATCCAGGCTGCTTCACGTTCAATTTTTAGCGCTTCGTTTCGAGTCACGGAATGATCTTGGACTCAAGGAATAGGTCGTGCGAGTTTTTCCATGCGCTCGCGTGAAATTGTTTGGCGCAATTGTTTCTCAGATTCCGCATCCCAGTAACCGGGCTGTAATTCAAGAAAGACTGATGAATAGGGTAGGGCCGTTGACGTGCGGATCACTAAGACATCGAAGCTACTCTGTGCAGATTCGATCAGGGTCAGCAAAGATTGCTGATCAATCTCCGTGAATTCATGACTGTGAAGGGCACTTTTGATCTGATCTTTTAATACATCGATGCCTGGCGCAACGTCATTTTCGACCGCACGTATTTCACGAGTGAGGTAAATGTTAGGTTTTACGTGTTGGGTTTTCTCCAAAGCGTTTAGCACGTAATCTACAACATCAGGAATCTCAGCGTCGGAGTTCACTTGGCTTACTCCATTTCTGCTGTGGGCAGGGAAAGAGGCTTCTGCAATGACAATCCAATTTCGGTAGCCGAGTTGGCTAACTTGTTGGTTTACGGAGGATTTCCAATCGTTTCGGTAATATGGAAAGCTGCAACCAAACAAAGTGGGTGCAACCGTCATGATGATGGCTCGGCTGAGAAATCTCATGGATGGATTAGAGAAGCGATGAATCAAAGTTGGCGATGCGAGCCATCACAAAAAGGAGCATTTTGAGAAGCTTTGCACTGGCAGAGGCTGACTGTGGTGGTTTCTTCGATGACAAATTTTTTCGGCTGAAGGCCAGTGCCTTTATGTGAGCCATCGCAGAACGGTCCGTGACTCGTTCTGCCGCATGAGCACCACCAGTAAGTGCCTGGCTCCAGCTCCATTTTTATCGATTTGGTATCAGTTGGTATTGGAGCTTCGGACATAATGTTACGTTATTCGCTGACGGATACGGTCGTGGTGATCGTTTCCTTATTTTCTTCGGGAAAGATTTTAAGAGTCTCTGATGAAAAGGGTCTTTGTTTGGGATGCCGATCATGAGGAATTTGGTGAAAAAAAGTCACACCCAACCAAGTGAGCAGCACGGCGGAGGAGATACCGATAAAGTAGGAAACGTTCATCTGGTTGAGAAATTTCTTAGAAGACGCGTGATTCTATTGCAGAACAAAGCTGAGCTGCCAATAAAAAATCGGATTTCTTAAATATTAAGTTAAGTTTATTATTTCGAACTTGCAGGATGAGCTTGCTTTTCCCATCGAAGGGCATGCCTGTTTCCGCTGTTCTTTTCGATTTTGATGGAATCTTGGTGGATACCGAGTGGGAAATTTACCAAGCATGGCTGGAGACGTTTCGTGAGCATGGCCAAGACCTTCCGCTTTCGCTCTACACTCGTTGCATCGGCTCGGATTTCGATGCTTGGTCGCCCAAACTGCATTTGGAAGATTTAACTCAGCTGAAGTTCGATTGGATCAATATGGATGATCGCCGCCAAACCAGAATCCGCACAGCACTGACCCAACACGGTCCAATAGAAGGAGTCGTGGCTGTGCTGCAATCATTGGCCGATCTTGGAATTCCGTCCGCGGTTGTCTCCAGTTCATCGCATCATTGGGTGGATGGTTGGTTGGAGAAGCTGGGTTTAATCAGTTTTTTTCAAGAGGTGGTTTGTAAAGGCGATGCTGCTAAAATCAAACCCGCGCCTGATTTGTTTCTCGAGGCGTCACGTCGTTTGAAAATCGATCCCGCAGAATGTCTCGTGATCGAAGATTCACTCAACGGCTTGAATTCCGCTAAAGCTGCGGGAATGAGGGCGTGGATTGTGCCAAATCGGGTGACTTCAGGTCTCGATTTCCGTGAAGCAGATCTTGTATTCTCAGGTTTTAGTGAAATGGAGGCAGTGATCCGCGCAGATCAAAGTCCGCTTGGATGCCGCATCGCGTGATCTTTTGCGCCGCGAGTCGCCGTTTTCCACTTAGGCCCAGTATTGCTATGACTGCCACCCGTATCGAGACGAAGTCCAGCGACCGTCATGAATACGTGACCTTTTCGCACATAAATGGTTATCCAGTCACCTTCACCTTTTCTGCCGTAACTAAAATAGCCTTGCGAGGTGAGGGATCCGCGAAGCAATCCTGCTTCACGCAAAACATAGGAGGTAGTTCCCGAGCAATCGTAGCCATTATCTAGATGGTTCGCGTGACCGCCACCCCATTTATATGGCTTACTTTGGAGTCGATTTCCAGCAGCGATGGCTCTCTTAACTGATGCTGGTGCGCTGCGCGGTGCATAGGCAATGCCGTTTCGAATCAACGCCGTTTTGCCATGCTCAAAACGATACGAAACTGGATGTTTCGCATAGACTTGGTTCGAGCAGGAATGAAGTAATGTGCCAGCTGCGAGGAGCAAAAGGGCGACAAACCAACGTTTCATGCAGGTAGCATTCTACAATTAGTAAAGAAGTTCAAATATTTTCTATCAATTAACTAATTCGCCGGAATTAACGATTAAAACAAACGATCGAATCGCTTTGGCTCTATGGCTTAGCTGGCTTTTGATGTCCGGTCCAAGGTCGGCCAAAGTTTGTGAATAACCTGTGGGGATAAACAAAGGGTCGTATCCAAAACCACCATTTCCGGAGGGTTCACGTGTGATTTCGCCTTCGACTTCGCCATGGAAGTCAGCGATCTCTTGGCCGTTTTTTGCAAGAACAAGCGTGCACAGGAAGCGTGCACACCGCTGATCTTGATCGGCCATTTCGGAGATGAGGCGTTGGTTGTTTTTGGAATGGTTTCCTTCTTCCCCGCCATAGCTGGATGACCAGACACCTGGGGCTCCGCCAAGCGCGTCGACCTCTAGTCCGGAGTCATCAGCGAGCACCCAACCGTCGATGTGACGACTGATCCCCAGAGCTTTGAGTCTGGCATTTTCGAGAAAGGTGGTTCCGGTTTCCTCGATCTCTGGAAGTTCGGGAAAAGAGGTGACGTCGAGAATCTCGAAGCGCTCGCCGAGGATATGGCGGATTTCTTGGGTTTTATGAGCATTACGTGTCGCAATAATCAGGCGTGGAAGGTCTGGCATGAAGAGGGTTTCCGATTTTTTTTGTCTTTCGCCAAGAATTTTAGAATAAACGGGCGGTTTTCATATCTAGATATCAATGAAATTTTTACATCACCTCGCGGTTTATACGTTTTGTGTGGCGGCTATGGTTTCGACCTCTCTGGCGAATGCGCCGAAAGGGTGGGAGACGGATGTTGATGCTGCGTTAGTTCTGGCCGCTAAGGAAAATAAGGCAGTGATGTTGGAATTTACAGGATCAGACTGGTGTCCGCCATGCATCATGATGGGGAAGAAAGTTTTCTCGAAGGAGGAATTCGTTAAAGCGGCCTCTAAAGACTATATCTTGGTGCATTTGGATTTCCCCAAAAAGGACAAAGAGCTCGCGGAAAAAAATCAGCCGTATTTAGAGAAATACAAAGTTTCAGGTTTTCCTACGATAGTATTGTTGGATTCAAAAGGAGTGGAGTTCACACGCTTCATTGCTTCAAAATATCCAGAGCTTGAATTATTTCTCGCACATTTATCCGAAACTCTCGAAAATAAAGATCTAGATTAAACGACCATGAAAAAATTACTATTAACCTTACTCGTCTCTCTAACAGCTGTCTCACTCTCCATGGGTGCGGAGAGTCTTTGGATGCATGATTTTGAAGCTGCTAAAGCAAAGGCAGTCAAAGAAGGAAAACCGATTTTCATCAATTTCACCGGCACTGATTGGTGTGGTTGGTGCATCAAACTGGAAAAAGAAGTTTTTACCAAAAAAGCGTTTCAAGATTACGCGAAGGAAAACTTGGTTTTAGTGGAAGTTGATTTTCCTAAAAAGAAAGAACAAACTGCTGAGCTTAAGGCGCAAAACAAAAAGCTCGATAAAGAATACGGCGTTGAGGGTTACCCGACCTTGTATCTCTTGGATGCAACAGGAAAGAAACTCACCGAAGATATCGGTTATCGTGAGGGTGGGCCGGAGGCTTATGTGGAGCACTTGAAGAGTTTGCTTAAAAAATAGTTTTTAAGAACACTGATTTCTCCAAAAAACCTGCTCAGTCATTGGATTGGGCAGGTTTTTTAGTAAACAGTCTCGACCAATAGAGCGTATCTCAGAAGTTTTCCGATATACGGCACTGTGAGGCAACCCATGTTGGCTCTTTGAGGAAATGTCGCAGAGCGGTAAGGATCCGGGCTTCAAGGTCTTCGCCCTTTCGGCAGAAGAAGTCGGAAAAGAAGTCGTTTTTGATCCTCTACCAGAATCTTTCTATGGGATTGAAGTCGGGGCTGTAGGGAGGCAAGTATTGCGCTTCAAAGTGATGCCAACACAGCGATTTGGTTTTGTGCCAACTGGCGTTGTCCATGATGAGAATCTGTCGGATTCCCTCTTTGTGAGGATACTCCTGGGCAAGCGTATCGAGAAAGACTTGGAAAACATCGGTGTTGCAGTGCTCGAGCACCAATGAGCTAAACGCACCGTCGGCGGGGCGCACGGCACCGATGATGTTTCGCCTGACGTGACTACCGCCATAGGGAACGGTTGGCTTGGATCCCCGTTCTACCCAGCAACTGCTATAAACTGCCATGCTATAAACTGCCAGGCATACAATTGACTTGTCGGTGCTTTTTTGATGTGGCAGGGTATCGCTATGGATATGCCGAAACAACATAAACAAAGGGATTCAGAGGGGGGGAGGGTGTGGTCACCGTTGGAGTTGGCGGAGATGAAAACGGGGCGGCGGTTGGGGCAGATTCGGCGGGCTAGAGGGTTCTCCGGACGCAAGCGGATGCGCATAACGGACTGCTCGGCGTGTTACCATGTGATGTCGCGGGTGGTGAATGGCGAGTTCTTACTCGGCTCGATTGAAAAAGAGGCACTGCGTCGGATGATGTGGCGGATGGCGACGTTTTCAGGGGTTGAAATCCTGACCTATGCGATCATGG
>JBILMI010000037.1:0-15605 GCA_044375585.1 Luteolibacter sp. | reverse complement strand
CGCTCGTGTAGGGACGGAAGTAGGATTTGGTGAACAAATTTTGTAAATCAAATGCAACTTCTTGGTTTTCTGATCCGATAACCGCACACGTCGCCTGACCTGATGCAATTTCCTCCGCGTGGTTTGGACCGGATAAAACCGCGATTGGATTTTCTGGAAAAACCCCGCGTAAAATTTCGCTCATCCGGTCGCCCGTCGTTTTTTCAATCCCCTTTGCACACGAGAGCAACACCGTGCTTTTTGGTAAACCACATTTCGCAAGTTCCTCCGCGCACTGCCGCGTCGCACTAGTTGGGACGGCAAATATCACTAAAGGATAAGTCACGACTTCGGAGATTTGACTCGTCGCGCGGACTTGTTCTGGAAGTTTGATCCCTTTAAGATAACGTGGATTTAAATGTTCCTCATTGATCGAAGTGATGCTCTCCAAGTCGCGTCCGACAATTAATACTGAGCTCAGATCTTTTGCCAGTAGCTTGGCGATCGCTGTTCCAAATGAACCCGATCCTAAAATGGCGGCGGACTTGATCGAGCTATCAGACATTGGAGGATTTCGGCTTACGGGTAAAACGATGTTCGGTGCCGTTACGCAAGCGCACGATGTTGCTGCGATGTTTCCAAATAGCCAGCACGGCGAGGATCACAGTGAAAAAGAAAAGTGGTTTATTCCACGTGCCATTCTGGATTTTACCATGGAACCAGGAGCCCCAGAGCGTCACCAGTGGCAAGGCCGCAGCGGCAATGATACTGGCCATTGAAACATAGCGACCAATCAGAAATACCAGCAGCCAGATAAAGATCATAATGACGATGGCGGCAGGCATTAATGCAACAAACACTCCGGCTGAGGTTGCAATGCCCTTACCTCCCTTGAAACCAGCCCAGGGCGTGTAATTATGCCCGAGCACCGCACATAAGCCGGTGAGCACTTGGAAAATCTGTGCCGTCGGCATGCTGAAATCATGAGCATACTGGGTAAGTGCGTTGAGGCTCATCGGGTTTTTCATTCCTTCAAATTGGATCACCGAGATCGCTATCAACACCGGGATAAATCCCTTCAAAGCATCTAACAACAAACAGCCAATCCCATATTTTTTCCCGACAATACGAAACACATTGGTCGCCCCGATGTTTCCCGAACCATGCTGGCGGATATCGATACCTTTCGCTTTCGCGATGAGCAGACCGAAAGGAATGGAACCGAGCAAAAATGCCAAAACGGGACAGAACCAAAGTTGCATAAATAAATTGAGGTAGGAGAGATTTATTCCAACGTGGCGGCCTCAATGATGATCGGCTCAACAGGAACATCTTTCGAGAGTCCTGGAATGATTTTACCGCTTAGGGGTTCTAGATTATGTAACTCCTTGATGCCCGTTTTAACGACCTTGATCTGATTTACGACATCCATGCCCTCGATCACTTTACCAAAAACGGCGTAACCATCATGACTTGGAAAATTCAGTGATTCATTATTGGCCACATTGATGAAAAACTGGGCGGTCGCGCTGTTAGGATCACTGGTTCTGGCCATAGCGATGGTTCCGATTTCGTTTTTCAGTCCATTCTGACTTTCGTTCACAATTGCCTTATCGGTCTTCTTCTCAATCAACTTCCCATCTTCGTTAGCAAATCCACCACCTTGGATCATAAAGCCATCAATGATGCGATGGAACACCGTGCCATTATAATGTCCGGCACCTACGTATTTTTTGAAGTTCGCCACGGTTACGGGTGCTTTCTTGGCATCAAGCTGGATCACGATATCCCCTTTGTTCGTCTTTAGCCGAACTTTCGTTCGTTCATCCGTTTTTTTTGCCCAACAGGCAGATCCAAAAAAAAGTACAACTAGCGAGAGGTAGCAAATGAGGCGTCGATTCATGGGCGTATTTCTAGTCTTTACCCAAGAACTTAGCAAGCCACACAAAGCGAATTCATCAACATCAGTAAACGGGTGCCCCGTATTCCTGTTGCGATCCTCCGTTACCTGAATTCTGAATTTTTTCTTTGCTCCAGTTGAACCCAGCCTTGGTATCACGCCATACTCCGATCATCGTGTTGCATGAGGTCAATGAAACCACGGTGGCAATGAGTAAAATCCATTTCATGATGTTATAATATTTAGAATTTGATTTAAGGAAAATGACTTACCAAGTTTTGACCAAATCTTTACGTTTTGCATCGCTCGGAGTGTCAGTTCCAAGGCTGTAGACTGCTACACGCTTGTTATTGAGTTTAGGCGAGTAAGTTGAACCATCTAGACTGATATTAAACTCTAGACGACCATCGTAATCATAATCGAGAACGATGTAATATGGCTGACCCCATGGATCAAACAGACCAGCCACTTTATCACCTGTGCCGTTATAGACAATCCCACCGCGCTTACCATTATCAGATTCCTTCACTCCTAAGAAACGAAGTTTACGATCATTCTGCACGTCACCCGTAGTAACTTCAAAACCCGAAAGGATATTTAGCAATTCGACACCATTCCCCGCAACATTCGTCACGTAAGGAGTCGTATTATCAACAGTCGCGTCCGCCGGATCCGGGAGTAAATTATATTCTGAGTAAAACTGCTCAACCGCATTCGCAACGTTCGTTGCAGCAGCCTGCGCTGTCACCTTTCGGGCTTTTTGCAGTGCACCGAGACCTACGGAAAAACCAATAGTTGAGAGAATTGCGATAATCATAATGACGACCAGCAGCTCGACGAGCGTAAATCCTAGTCGGTTTCGTTTATTCGGTGCGAGTTTCATAATGTTTGGATTTAAAAAACGTAAATGGAGAGATTATGTAGTTACTTATCGTCAGAAAACTTCGCTGGCAAACCAATTCACCGCAATGCTATTTCGATTGTTCCAGCATTCGGAGCAACGGAACCTCAGCACGACTGCGAATTTCCTCCCCCATCTCAACCCGTGGAGACAAATCACGCAGGCAATTACGGAGTTTCTCCATGGTATTCATTTTCATATAACGGCAATCCGCACAGGCACAGCGATCCGTCGGTCCGGGAATTAAATTCTTATCTGGGCATTCACGTCGTAAACGATGGAGCATTCCACTCTCAGTAACGACGATGATATTTTTCACCTCGGTCATCTTACAAAAATCCACCATCCGCTCGGTCGAGCAAACTTCATCCGCCAGTAGTCTAACTGCCTGAGTGCATTCTGGGTGAGCAATCACTAATGCATCTGGGTATTCCTGTTTGATCCGATTGATCGAATCCCGCGTGAACTCCACGTGGACATAACATGAACCTTGCCAGAGATCCATTTTCCGACCGGTCTGCTCCATCACCCATGCGCCGAGATTCGCATCAGGCACAAATAGGATAGGCCTATCTTGCGGCGCTAGATTGACAATTTTCACTGCATTACCAGATGTGCAAATCACATCACACAGAGCTTTCACGCCGGCCGAGCAATTGATGTAAGCGATCACATAATAATGTTTGTCCGCATGTTGCTCAAGATATGCAGCAAGTTGATCTGCAGGACACGATTGCTCCAGTGAGCATCCAGCGTCTTTATCAGGAAGAACCACAATTTTCTTAGGGTTCACAATTTTCGCTGTTTCAGCCATAAAATGCACTCCGCAGAAAACAATAACTTCGGCATCCGTCGCTTTTGCTTGATAAGCTAAACCCAGTGAATCGCCCACATAATCGGCTACATCTTGGATATCCCCTGTCTGATAATTATGAGCTAAAATCACCGCCTTGCGCGCACGTTTTAGCTCTAGGATCTCGTCTTTCAAATCAAGCGCAACTGCCATGCGGCAATCTTTGTAGCGAAACAAAAAGATGCAAGAGCCAATACGCTTGGATCACTCGTCAGCGGATACTTGCACGACTTCCATCAGTCCGGAATGCTTAGCTCCCTCTCGCATCACAAGGCCACTCGCTCGGGCAAGTCCTTGCAAACGCGCTTTTCTCTCCAAGGTAATCTTTTCCTTACAAGTGATGTTACCTTTCACTTCGCCATCAATGTAGGCGGTGCGTGCTTTCACTTCTCCTTGGAATTCAACTTTCGCGCCACGCTCGACACATAATTCATCACAATAAATATTTCCCGAAATCTTACCGTGGCTTCTGATCATGAGTTTTCCCGAGCACTCCACCGAAGCAGAAAGCTCGCCGAGCACCAAGAGATCATGGCACTGCACATTGACTCCAGCGATCGAGGCTCCTTTTAGTATGGTCACATTGCCGCGTGTTTGAATGTGCCTCTGCCAGGCTCGATCAATCGTGTAATCCAACAAACTAATATAACTTCCACATTTCGCACACTGCGTGGATTGAGCATCAGCAACCACATCAAAAATGTGACTACAGTGAAAACAATCCAATTTACGTTTAATGTTTTTTTTATCAGATATCCGTTTGAAAATCCGATCAAAGAGACCCGGCTTAATCTCCACCTTTGGAATCTCATCAGCCACCGTCGGATGCTGGACAGGAGGGCTCTCTAGAGTAGCCAGACGAGTCGCAAATTTCGGGCGAATCACCGCCTTTTCATCTGTAATACTGATGTATTGTCCACAGTTTCTGCATACTGTGGAAATTACCATCGAAGGTTCATTTTGACTATGCTCACAATGCGGGCACGTCACATGGATGCGGTTACGATTTACCTGTGTATCATCCGCCATACTCTTGGTAATCCTCCGTGAGTTTGGATGTTAAAAACGATGAACGTAAAATCACTTCTCGGCCAGCAATGGCTGGGTTTCTTCAGCCGTAGCTTGTTTCGCAATAGGCTTAAGCTCAGGTTGCGAAGGTGAGGATTGAGATGGAGTGCCCACCGTAGATTTTCCGACAAAAATGGCACCCGCTTCAATAGTGAGCACCTTAGCTTTGATATCTCCAACCACTTCGGCACTCGATTTGAGCTCAACACGCTCAACTGCGGTGAGATTTCCATGAACTTTACCGTAAACGATGACAGATCCGGTTTTAACCTCTGCCTTGATTCTGGCGTTTTCGCCAATGGTGAGATTACCTGTTGATTGGATGTCACCTTCGATTTTGCCATCGACGATCAGATCATGCTGAAACTTGACAGTTCCTTTGATTTCAACATCAGAAGAAAGAACGTTGCGGGTGGTGACTCCCGGCTTAGGAGCCGATGAAACAGCGCGTTCGGGACTAAAATTGACGGATTCCATAGATGAACGCTGGTCATTCACAGGCTGTGATGATTTTTGAGATTCGTTTGCTTCTTGGCCAATGACTTTTTTGAACACGCGAAAAAGTATTCGCCTAGTGCCTGATCTGTCAATCCGTTTCCCCTGCTAAATCTTACTTTCCAGAGCCATTTCCTTTCGGAAGAGGGTTAGTTGGATTTTCTTGTGCCCCAGCTTTGAGCGCATCGAGCATATTGTTGATCTCCACTTTGTTTGAAGGATCAGCCTCCGCATCAATGATTTTTGCATCTAGCGGCTTGACTGGCGCCGCAATTTCTACAGGGCTCACTGCTTTCAACAACAGGCGACGATTCATGGCGTCCTGGGTTGCTTGAATATGATCAGAATAATCTTTTTCAACGGTGGAGTAGGCCTTTTCAGCAGCCTCGATATCACCTTTTTTTGCAGCGATATCACCCAGTGATATCCATGCGTATGCCGCGAGATATTGAGCTCCTGTATCTTCGGTGATCTCAGTGAAAAGCTTTTCTGCATCGCTCGTCTTACCCACAATCACAAGCTTTGATGCGAGGCTTGCTAACGCACTCGCACGTGCGGGCTGAACTTCAGCTGAATCCACAAAACGACGTAAGGTAGCGATCGCATCATCCTGCTTACCCTCTTTCCATTGCTGTTCAGCGAGTAAAATTTTGGCGCTACCTGTTGCTGCAGTGCCTTCAAAATTTTTGACAATACCCTCGAGATCTTTCGTTTCGCTTTTGCTAACCAAGAGAGCACCTGCTGTCTTTTCTTCGTTTTTCTTGATTTCTTTCTGCGCAAGAAAAACCAATGCTGCGATGATCAAAAGTAAAACGATTACGACTAGCTTCAGCTGATGCTTATCAATAAACCGCTCAGTGACTGGCTGTGCTTTTTCGATATCCGCGAGTGAAGTTCCAGAGATTGGGGTGGAGGTGGTTAATTCAGACATAAGATTAGTTGGCCAGTTGGCGTGTAGCCATGCAAGCCGTCACCGCCGGCAAAATCAATAGCTTTATTTTGCAGGTGCTATGCTAAGCATTAAAATTGAGGATTTTCCCAAATCAGCTTCCCTCTCTCCATCATCCCGCTAAGCTCACCTCGCGCATGTCAGATTCCTTTGTCCATCTTCATCTTCATACAGCCTACTCGCTTCTCGATGGCATGATCCGCCCCAAGGAACTCGCTGCCCGCGCAGCCGAACTCGGCATGCCAGCCGTCGCAATGACCGATCATGGAAACCTATTTGGAACCATTGATTTTTACCAGGCCTGCAAAAAGGCAGGCATCAAACCCATACTCGGTTGCGAAATTTACCTTGCACCAGGAAGCGCTTCCGAAAAAAAGAAAATCCTTAACCGCAAAAGCGCCACTCACCTCACACTTTTAGCTGAGACCAATGAAGGTTGGGAAAATCTCTCCAAGCTTATCTCCATCGGCCATCTCGATGGGATGTATAACGGCAAACCACGCGTAGATCGTGAAATCCTGCGTGATCATTCCAAAGGCATCATCTGCCTCTCCGGCTGCATTTCCGGACCGGTCAACGAATGGCTTTTAAAAGGCGAGCCCGATAAGGCGCTCGAGGCACTAATCGAACTCCGTGATCTCTTCGGACAAGACAATACGTTCGTCGAAATCCACAATCACGGCCTCGAATCACAACAAACCGTCACCCCCCAACTCATCGAGTTAGCCAAGCAGCTCTCACTCCCTATCGTCGCAGCAAACGATGTCCACTTTCTTCATCGCGCCGATCACGAAGCCCACGATGTCATGATCTGCATCGGCACCGGCTCGATGGTGATAGATGAAAATCGCATGCGCTACAACCCGGAAGTTTACTTCAAATCCGCCGAGGAAATGCGCGAGATTTTTAAAGACATTCCAGAAGCCTGCGATAATACCCTCCGCATCGCCGAGCGCTGCAACGTCACAATCAAACTCGACTCCACTTCCTCAGAAAAATACCCACAATTCCCCACGCCCGACGGTTCGCCACGTGAGGAATACATGATGAAACTTTGCCAGGAAGGCTTGGTAAAACGCTACGGTGCAGAAAAAGCCAACTCACCAGAAGTTGCCGAACGATTGAAATACGAGGTCGATACCATCAACTCCCTTGGCTTCGCTTCCTATTTCTTGATCACCGCGGACTTCATCCAATGGGCTCGCGACAACGACATCCCCGTCGGCCCAGGCCGTGGTTCTGCCGCCGGATCTCTTGCATCCTACGCGATGGGCATTACCAACATCTGTCCTCTTCAGTTCGGGCTCTTGTTCGAACGTTTCCTCAACCCAGAACGTGTATCACCTCCCGATGTTGATATCGATTTCTGCCAGTCGCGCCGCGCAGAAGTAATTGATTATGTTAGGAAAAAATACGGTGAGAAATCCGTTTCTCATATCATCACTTATGGCACAATGGGCGCAAAATCCGTCATCCGAGATGTCGCTCGCGTGATGGGAATTTCATATGGAGAAGCCGATCGCATCGCGAAAATCATCGAGACTAAACCCGGTGTAAAACTGCAAGGCGAGTGGGACACAAAAGAGGAGCTTCGCGAGTTAATCGAGTCATCCTCAACCTACAAAGATCTCTGGACCTACGCGCTCCGTCTGGAAGGGATTAACCGCAGCGTCGGAATTCACGCCGCAGGCATCGTGATTGGTGACCGCCCACTCGATGAGCACGTCCCTCTCACCCGCGGCAACGAGGGCGAGGTTGTCACTCAATATGACATGGGAGCCATCACTGAAGTCGGCCTCCTAAAAATGGATTTCCTCGGATTGAAAAACCTTACCGTCATCCACGACGCCGTCGGCCACATCCGTAAGCATAAGCCTGATTTCGATATCGAAAAAGTCACACTCGATGATCAAGCAACCTTCGACATGCTCAACCGCGGTGAAACCATGGGTGTGTTCCAGCTTGAGTCCGGTGGCATGGTCGAAACCTGTAAAAAATATGATATCCGAAGCATCGATGACATCATCGACTTAATCGCGGTTTACCGACCCGGCGCAATGCAGTTCATCGATCAAATGCTCGATGTGAAAAAGGGCAAAAAAGCCAACTACGAACATCCTCTCCTAGAACAAGTTTGCGGCAACACCTATGGAGTCATGATTTATCAGGAACAGGTTCAGAATGCTGCCAAAGTCCTCGCTGGTTACACCCTCGGCGGCGCCGATTTACTCCGCCGCGCGATGGGTAAAAAGGACGTCGAAAAAATGGCGAAAGAACGCGCCAAATTCATCGAGGGAGCAAAGAAACACAATAACATCGGCGAGAAACTAGCGAATACGATCTTCGATAAAATTAACGCCTTCGCGGGTTACGGCTTCAATAAATCCCACTCCGCTTGCTACGGCCACATCTCATACTGGACCGCCTACATGAAGGCGAATCACTCGGTCGAATTCATGGCGGCACTTCTTTCGAACGAAGTCAATAACACCGAAAAAATTACGGTGTTCGTTGCGGAGTGTCACCGCATGGGAATCGAAATCCTCCCACCCAACCTCAATAAATCACAACTTCGCTTTATTCCTGAAAATATTGAATCCGGAAAAATGGCGATCCGATACGGCCTTGCCGCGATCAAAAACGTTGGCGAAGCTGCGATGAAATCCGCCATCGATGAACGCACCGCTAACGGCGACTACCAATCGCTCGAAGATTTCTCTTCACGCCTGGATTCCAAAGTCATCAACAAGCGTATTTTAGAAAACCTCGTCAAAGCAGGCGCTCTCGATTGGACCGGAGAAAACCGCGCTACGATGTTCTCACGCCTAGAACAAGTTGTCGCATCCGCCTCTGCCACGCAGCGCGATAAAGCATCGGGACAATCTTCTCTATTCGATGCAATCGACTTCTCACCCCCATCCGCCAGCAAAAATTCTCCCATCGTAAATGCCGTTGAAGAATGGTCGAAGGATGACCGACTCGCTCACGAGAAAGAATTGCTCGGCTTCTATGTCACCGGTCATCCTCTAGATAAATATCGCGGCATTCTCGATTCAGATAAATACAACCGCATCGGTTTAATCGATGAAATCGAACTCAATAATCCACGCGAGCGTTATCCGATCGCGGGGATGATCCGCTCAGTCGAATCTCGCATGACCAAGGCTGGGAAACCATTCGGTATTCTCACAGTCGAGGACTTTACTGGCTCCTGTGAAGTCATGCTCTGGTCGGAATCGTTTGTCCCGGCTCGTGAATCCGGGATCCTCCAATCTGGCAACATGGTCAAACTTAAAATCGGCATTCAAGTCGATGACCGCACCGGTGGCCGTCGACTCACTGGAGCGAATCTCAGCGAACTCAAAACCAAAAAAGCCAGCAACGGCAAAGGCCCGCTCGAACTCATTCTCTGGACGAATCGCCACACTGACAAAGACCTTGAGGAAATTCGCTACCACCTCACCGGCCATCCCGGCACCACACCCGTCATTCTTCATTTTCAAAACTCTGCTGGAAAACGCCTCTCCATGCAGCCATCGGAAATCTACCACATCACCCGATCCGAAGATCTCATCCGCTCTCTCGATCGTTTCATCGAGGAATAATACCGATGAGCCGCGTCTCCGACCGGCTTCTTCATTACTACTTCACTACTCCCGCATCCGTTTCATCAAATTCTCATTCGGCAATCCACAAGCATCTGCCTTCCCCGCTAACCTGTAACGATTTCTCGCCACTAAATCATACGCTCCATTTCTGAATCGCTTTGGCAACCCCGAAAGCATCATGGCAAGTAGGTAAAATACTCCACCCAATGCCTTGCCCAACTCCACCAGCGCATCGCTTTTCGTAAATACTTCTCCATCTTGTTCGCGCAAAACCACCAAAGATCCACCGCCCTTTTCAGCGTAACTCAGCAATCCCAATTCAGTCGCAAAATGACCCTGCAACGGCGCGAATTCAATAAGACCCCGCTCATCAAACTCATAAACGAATCGCACAGATTTTTGACAAAATCCGCATTCACCATCAAAAAACATCACTAAGCTCACAGCCAGAAAATACTCTTTATCCTCGATTATCCTATTGAAAACTCGCCAATTTTCCAATTGATCCGTAACTGAAACCGTATGCCTGCTATCACATTCAAACCGCTTTACATGCAACGCATCTGGGGAGGACGAAACCTCGAAACCATCTATCATCGAGATCTTCCAGACCCCCATTCTGCCTACGGCGAAGCATGGGAAATCGTCGATCGCGAAGACGCTCAATCCATTGTCTGTGACGGTCAATTCGCTGGAAAATCTCTACACGAGCTCTGGCAAAACCATCGCCAAGAAATTTTCGGAATCGATTTCATTGAGAATACCCGTTTTCCCATTCTTATCAAAATCCTCGACTCTTCCGACGATCTCTCCATTCAAGTTCATCCCCCTGCACACCTCGCCAAACAATTCAATGGTGAGCCCAAAACCGAAATGTGGTATATCGCAAAAGCCAGGCCTGGATCCAAACTATACATCGGCCTCAAGCAAGGCGTGACTCGTGAAAGCTTTGAACAAGCCATCGCCGAGGGCACTGTAGCTGATGTCGTCCACTCGATCACTCCTGATCATGGTGATTTCATCTTCATCGAATCAGGCCGCATCCACGCCATCGGTGCAGGCTTTCTCATCCATGAAATTCAGCAAAACTCCGACACCACCTACCGCGTCTTCGACTGGAATCACAAAGATTCAAATGGCAAACCTCGCGACCTACACATTGAAGAGTCGCTCGCATGTATCGACTTTAAGGATACCAAAGCCGAAATTGAAACTCCTATAGATAAGACATTGGTAAGTTGCCCATATTTCACCACCACCCTCCATCGCCTATCCACTGGCGAAACCATCGGAAATCCCAATCCCAATCAATTCTCGCTAATCACAGTCGTCTCAGGATCGCTTGATCATATTTACGCAATCGGACAAACCATCCTGCTCCCAAAATCATCGGAACCACTGACCGCTAGCGAGCTGACAACAGTCCTTCAAATCACAATTCCTAGTTAGTTTTGAAATTCGGCGTGGGGATTATTTCACAAATCTTATACAAATCACGGGGCCTTTTTTACTTATCTTTAAACGATTTCTGAAATCCTCTTCCCCTCCTCTCAACTTTCATTCAACATCACCATCCCATGGCAAAACCAGCACTCGGCAAAGGACTCGGCGCCCTTATCAAAAAAAATCAACCGCTTCCCGGACATAATCCTTCCGGAAGCAATGATGAATCTCCGCGCGTTCGCGAAATCGCCATTGATAACGTTGTCCCCTCACCTCTTCAACCACGCCTTCAATTCATTGATGCGCCGCTAGATGACCTGATGGATTCCATCCGCCAACACGGAATTATCCAACCACTCATCTGCCGCCTTGTTGATGGAAAATACGAACTCATCGCTGGTGAACGTCGCTGGAGAGCTTCTAAAAAACTCGGACGCACTCACGTTCCAGTCATCGAACGTGCCGCATCTGATCGCGATGTGTTAGAAATGGCATTGATTGAAAACCTTCAACGCGAAGACCTCAATCCTATCGAAGAAGCCGCTGGCTATGTCCGCCTCGCTAAAGAGTTCACCATGAAGCAAGAAGAGATTGCCACACGGGTCGGCAAGTCCCGCGCCTCCGTCGCCAACGCCATGCGTCTGCTCGATCTCCATCAGGACATCCAAATCCACCTCGCCCAAGGCCAGATCACTGTCGGCCACGCCAAAGCGATTCTCGCCATCAAAGACGCAGATTCCCAGAAACTCGCCGCCGATCAAATCATCCGCCGCAAGCTAACCGTCCGCGCTGCCGAGAAACTCACCCAATCGCTCCTAAGCAATCCTTCCGGTGAATCCGATCCGAAAAAATCCGCACCCAAAGAAGTTGATATCCAAATCCGTGCAATTACCAAACGTCTCCAAGAACATCTTGCCACCCATGTTTCAATCAACCATTCCGCTAAAAAAGGAAAAATCGAAATCGAATACTACGGCAACGATGACTTAGATCGAATTCTGGAGGTCCTCAAGCTTCCAAGTACCAGTTTGTAAAAAGGGAAAAGTGGTTTTTACCGAAACTATTTAGGAATTGACGCCCAACGGCTCACAATCCCTTAAGACAGCATGTTCTGGTTTTGCGCTGTCTAGCTGCCCAGTGGTCTTACGAAAAACAGCTCCGTAACTCTCAAAACAAAACCCACCTCGAACCATACCTCTCCTTAGTTTAGGAACCCTGGAGTGACTTGGGTGTTTTATAACTTGTGCGGGATGTGAACGGTGTTACAAATAAAGGGTGAATTCAAAAAAATTTAAGCAGCTCAGTACGGTTTGTTTCATCCTCGGCTTCGCTTCGATCTTGGGATCGATCGCGATTTGGTTCCTAACCGGAGGAACCACGCCTGATTCCACCGCACACGCGGAACGCTTCGGGATTTTTGTCGGACTCTGGGCACCGACGTTCCTCATCCTCTCGAATCGCTTTGATCGTTATGCGGAGCGTGCCGCCTAAAGAGATCTGAGAAGTAGAGCAATAAGATCATGCCAAGACCAGACAAGGATGATGTCAACCGGCTAAGCCGAGGCAAGCCCACGCGGGCAAAAATTGGTAGCCGGCGGATCGGGCACCGCCTTACGCAGAAGGAAAAACTACTCTTCGAGGCAGCCACCCGGCAGGGATTTCTCAAACTCCCAATCACTGGTATCCGCCCCAACGTCCTAAATGTTTACCGCCTCTGGTGTGAAGCAGAAGGCCGCGATTTTATCCTCAAAGGCGAGCCTTTCTCTCGCCCTATTGAAGAAGCATGACCCTGAATATGAACCCAAATAGTGTTCTCATCTGGGTGTCAGTCTAGCCCGCTCAACGACCCCATCCAGCCTCCTTTCGGAAGCTCTCCCCAGTTTCATTCTAGTTGGCACAATGCGCTCCTAATCAACGCCTGAGACGGATTATTGACTTCTCGTAATACTTGCCATAGAAAGGCGGAAGTGAAGATTCAAAGTATCGTTGGATGTGTATACTTACTACTCGGCCACCATGCCGGAGCAGTCCTCGTCGCAACTCCCTCACCCAGTAACCCGCGGACTTCCGCTCCAGCAAACGGTGCGCCTTGGAACAACGTCGTCCAGACTATCGGTGCCTCGGGCGTCTACCTCGGTGGTGGATGGATGCTGACCGCAGAACACGTCTTTGACGATCAGATCCAGCCATTCGTTACTTACAATTCCAAACAATACCTCGCCGATCTGAACAAATCCTACGTATTAGGTAATCCATTGGCTGCTCAAACCTTGGGGCTTACTCCGAAAGCTGATCTGGTCTTATTTCGCCTCCAAGAAGCGCTTCCCGGCCTAGCGAGCATCTCGTTAGGAACTCCAACCGCAAACATGGAAATCACCATGATCGGTTTTGGCAGTGGAAAATCCTGGGGAACTAACAACATCGAAGGTCCATATCTCCAGAATGCGTATAACTACCCTTCGGTCACCGACAACGACTTTATAGGTTTCTACACCGACTATGACTCAGCAACCCAGACCGAGGGTCAAGGCACTAGTGGTGATTCAGGAGGTGCAGCCTTCGCATTGATTGGCGGGCAATGGAAAATCGTGGGGATAATGAACGCCATCAACACCACTGCATCGCCCAACCAAACCCTGTTCTCCAACATTTCGACTTATTCGTCAGAAATATCTAGTATCATAGCCACGCAGGGCACCATCCCGGAGACTTCCTCCGCGCTTTTATTGCTAAGCTCGGCACTCATCGCCTTCCGCCGCAGGCGTTAGAGAGGTTGCCGATCCGTCTCCGCTGAAGCTACGACAGGACAAGTTGATGAATGACGATTTTTTAAGTTGAAGAGCTTCACCCGGTACGGATGAGACTTTCTCACGGTAGGGTTTCACCCCATAGCCGCGGAGTGTTTCTAATGCAGAATTTTGAAATAAGGCATCTAAGGCCAGTCGCAATGATTCCAGCAGTGGAAATTGCTGTTTAAGCCAATATGAACTCTCTATCAGATTTACTGTCTGCCGGCTATTTGGCAGCGTTACGTTTTCACGTCGAGAAGGGCTCTCCGGAGACCTTGCAGGCGGCGCAGGATTTAGGGCGGAACGCACTGAAAAATGGTATTAATACGCTGAAATTCGCCAACATGCACGACCAGGCACTGGCTTTGCTGCTTTCTGTGGAACCGTGTCTCATTAGGCAGAAGGAATTCAAGCGAATTGCAGTCGATTTTTTTTCTGAGACCAACATGCCAGTTGGAAGCGATCTTCGAGCTTTAGAGGCGGACAGTGGAGATCCCGGGCAATTGAATTCTAAATTCTTTTCCGCGACGGAGAATGATCGCCGCATAATGAGCCTGCGTATGAGTGATGAAATCGCCCAGACTTTGTTGAGAATCAATAACTGGATGATCGCTTTGAAAAACGAGATCGCCACCCATTCCGTCAACCACAATCATGAAATCGCCATGATCCAGCAGATGGTTGGAGACTCCACGGAAATGATTCAATGCTTCAACGACATCAATCTCAAGCTTGCGTCTTTGAAGTCGGAGTCCCTGATCACCGCAAGCGAACTCCAGAAAATGATCGCCAGCACCCAGCTGCTCGCTGAGGAATCTTTTGAAGTTGTCCGTCGCTTTGCCTGCGATCCTCAACCCACCGTCCTAGATGATCTTGGTCTTATCCCGGCGATTCAAACATATATGAAAGACTCTACAGCAGATACAGAAGTTGGGGTGCGCCACAGGACATCCGCTATAACAGAAGAATCATGCAACACGATCCGTGCCGCGATTTTTAACATCATCCAAGACGCGCTCGATAACATGGGGCACCATACCAAGACCAGTCAAACAGATGTGTGCATCCAGCATTCCGATGGAATGGTTCGAATAGAAATCAAAGATAACGATCAAGGTGTCGAGACAGAGGAAAATATGAACACGATGATGCACAACGGACTGGGTCGCTGGTGTTCAAATCGACGCACGGAAGCAAAGACATCAATGTCTTGATATCACGGTGCTGGCCAGAGCCGCGATCGCACCGCCCAGCATCGGCGTCAATCCGTATTGGTAAATGAATGAAAATGCCAGGAATTTGCTTTTTCACCTAGCGCGGAGAACACACTGAAGAGCCAGCCTAGGAAGGCGAAAAGGGCACGGAGTGTGTCGAAGGTCTGAATGTCCAATGTCGAATGTCGTCAACAAAGAGCTTCTATAACCAATAAAAATGATCTGCAGCACTCTCCCCAAGTCCTTCGAGCGCAGCTCCCCCGCCCCGCCGCGGCTTTCTGTCAACAACGGTCTATTGTTGTCAGTTGCCATTCGAAACCCTAGTCGATTTATAATTGGTCTGGGATTTTGTGCTATATTCTAGGACTTTGTTTTTTATCGCAGATTTAAGTCATCGACTTAGTCT
>JBILMI010000186.1:0-4187 GCA_044375585.1 Luteolibacter sp. | reverse complement strand
CGATTGCGCGTCTGATCAAGGATCTCGAAGAAAGAGGATTGTTAGAAAGAACCTTGGTCATCGTCGCCAGCGAGTTCAGCCGTGATATGATGATCGAAGGTGTGCCGGGATCGTCCGCACAAGACCAGTCCCTCGCAAAAACCGATGTGCTCAAAGAGACAAAACACTACGGCTTGCATCGCCATTTCACCGGTGGATCATCGGTTCTGATGTTTGGTGGCGGCACCAAAAAAGGCTTCCTCTACGGCGCAACCGCCGATGAGCGCCCATGCTTGGCTGATAAGCCGGTGACGATCGAAGACCTCCACGCGACCATCTTCACCGCCATGGGCATCAGCCCGAAAACCGAATTCGAAATCGAGAAGCGCCCGTTCTACGCAACCAAAGATGGTTCGGGTAAAGCAGTAATGGATATCTTTGCGTAGCATTTGGCCCCGACTTGTCGGTGTAGGCGTCCATATCTGAAGGCGCTTAAAAATGAAAGGACGAGATGGGATGATCCACTTCAGAGGATGGGTAAGAATGATATTGGTGGAGGAGATGCAACCGCCGGAGGCTGTTCTTACAACTCACCTTCGATTAGGTCATCCAGAGTCTGGCGTTTGCGGACGACGGTGGCGTCTGTGCCTTCGACAAGGATCTCGGCCGGTAGGGGGCGTGAGTTGTAGTTCGATGCCATGACGAAGCCATAAGCTCCGGCGGACATCAATGCGACGTTGTCTCCTGGGTTGAAATCCGGAAGAAGACGGTCTTGGCAGAAGAAGTCGCCGCTTTCGCAGATCGGGCCGACGACGTCGACTTTGATGAGCTCATCGGATTTCGGTTGGGTGAGAGGAACGATTTCGTGATGGCCTTCGTAAAGGGCAGGACGGATAAGGTCGTTCATGCCGGCATCGACGATTTTGAACGTTTTGGCAGAACCTTTTTTCTCGTAGAGGCAGCGGGTGAGAAGAACGCCAGCGTTGCCAACGATGTAGCGACCGGGTTCCAAGAGAATTTTCAATCCCAAATCTTTGATACGTGGAACGAGTTCTTCGCCGTATTTTTCGATGGTGAGAGGACGTTCGGATTCCGATTTGGAAGACCACCACTCAGGAGTTCCAGATTGGAGGGAATCTTGATAGACAATTCCGATTCCGCCGCCAATGGACCAGAATTCGATGCCGTGCTTTTGTTTCAATGCGCGAACCATCGGAGTCACTTTTTCAACTGCCTCGATGAATGGATCGATCGAGGTGAGTTGTGAGCCGATGTGCATTTGTAGGCCACGAAGCTTGATGTTTGGTAACTCAGCTGCGGCGCGATCGTAGAGATCGGGGATTTTTTCGAAATCGACGCCGAACTTGTTCTCACTTTTTCCAGTGGAGATGTATTTGTGCGTTTTCGCATCGACGTTCGGATTCACGCGAACGGCGGCGGGAGCGATTTTTCCGAGTTCGCCAGCGACTTCGTTGAGGTAGCGGAGTTCTTCCTCGCTCTCGACGTTGAAGGAATAGATGCCTTTTTCGAGGGCGTAGATGATTTCCTCACGGGTTTTGCCAACGCCTGCGAAGGTGCAGTGAGCTGGATCGCCACCGGCTTTGATCACGCGGAAGAGTTCGCCACCGGAAACGATGTCGAAGCCTGCGCCTTTGGTGGCAAGCAGGCGGAGGACGGAAAGATTGGAGTTCGCTTTGACAGCGAAGGCGATTTCATGATCGACGCCGGTCAGGGCTTTATCGAGACGTTTGAAATGATCCGTGATCGTCCCTGCTGAGTAGACGTAAAGGGGAGTGCCGTGTTGCTCTGCAAGAGATTGCAGGGAAACGTCTTCGCAGAAAAGCTCTCCGTCTTTGTAGGAAAAGCCGTGCATGGAAGCTTATTTAACGAGTCCCGCTTTTTTGAGGGTCACGTAAGCACCATTTTTATTGATGGTCTTAAGTGCGCGGCAGCTCAATTTAGTGCGGATAAACTGATCGAGTTCAGGAACCCAGATGCGTTTGTTCTGAAGGTTCGGTGAAACCGAGCGTTTGGTGACTTTGGTGACGTGACGACCGATACCGCCTTTTTTCTTGGCCAAGCCAGAACGATGGATTTTGCCGCCGGAGCGGACGCGGGTGCCTCTGATGCTACAAATACGTGCCATGATGAAAAATTGGTTATCGGGGCGCGAAGAATGCCTCGGGTTTCGGATGCGTCAAGTCGAAATCTTGATGAAAATTCAATTTTCCTTGGATCTCTGCCGATTCACCCATTTTCCGACATCTCGGAAGATTTTTTCCTTTTTTTCATCATACATTAGGAGGTGGTAGGCACCGAGGTAGTTGTGATAGGTGCTGTCTGTGGATTCTGGGAGGCGGGCGACAAAGCCCCGAACATCGGAATCTGTGTTCAGAAAGTCATTTTCTCCATGTAGGACGAGGATGGGGATCTGGATTCTTTTGGCGCAGTCATTCATGCTATCGATGAGCCTTGCAAGCGTGCCGAGTAGGCGAAGCGTGTGCTTCTCAACGTTATAGGAATTAGTGATAGCCTGCTCGTTATGATGGGTGTTTTGGGTTACTTGGATGTCTTCGGATCCTGTCAATACATCAATAGGAACCCGAGCTAGCGGAACTGCAGTGGAGGCGATCTGAATCAAGGCGATTTTCCAGAGTTCGATATCGTCTTTAAAACGAACCAAGGGAGAGGAAAGAACTAGGGCATCACAAGGAGGGGAGTTAGCGGGAGCCGAATCCAAGGCATGAGTTGCAATCAGGGCGCCCATGCTTTCTCCATACCAGATGATTTTAGCTTTCGGATGTCGTTTTTTCACGAGTTGAGTGAATGCATGTAGGTCGTTATACCACTCATCCGGTTTGCCAATGTCCCCGCGGCGTTCATGGATAGGATCACTGCCTTGGCCTCTGAGTTCGTAGGCATATACCGCGGTGTCTGACTGCTTTTTTACGAGGTCGTTACTCAGATTTGCGTAATCGATAGAGGCTCCACAGAATCCATGGATGCCGATGATGACGATATCTTGATCAAAATGTTCACGCTTCCATGTTCGGTAACCAAAGGTTTCTCCAGCTTCAGGGTCCTGAATGTTTTGCTTAACGCTATAGTCTCTTGGTGCGCAGCCATAAAAAGCCGTGAGGAGCAGAAACGAGAAGCTGTAGCGTAGATATTTACCTAACACGCCATAATCTGGAGCGAAATGGGGGTAGATGCAAGGCGTTATAGAGTCGAAGGTCGAAGGTGGGATCTAGAATCGCTGGTGCGAATGATGGGGTGAGTCATCGACTTTCGACCTTCAGACTTCTTAGCAAATTTAAGTTCCGCTTCTTGTGGATGGTGGTTTTAATGCGTGAGTGATTGCGACCTTATTGGATAAAGCGGTGGATAAGCGTGCGGACCTATTGGGCAGTGAAACGAATGCGTTGCGTTTGGTGGATGGGGCGGGAGATGGAGTTCCTGGATTTGCTGTGGAAGACTATGCGGGAAACTGGATGGCCATGACTCCGGGCGGCGAGATCTTAGCGGAGGTGAAAGCTTGGTTGAAGGCAAGCGGCAGGAGTATTTATTGGAAACGGCTAGATCAGCATCAGAAAGAATCACCCATGCATCTATACGGCAATCCGGTGGTCGGGGCGTTTCCTATCAGAGAGAACGGCTTGAGTTTTGAGGTCTCGTTTGAAAGTGGGTATTCGCAGGGGATTTTTTTGGATCAGCGAAAGAATCGTGCTGAAGTCATGCGCCGCATGGCGAGCGGCGGAAAACTGCTGAATTTATTTTCCTACACGGGTGGGTTTTCGGTGGCAGGCGCGATGGGTGGAGGCGAGACGACAACCCTCGATCTCTCATCAGTTTACCTAGAATGGGCGAAGCGAAATTTCCAACTCAATGGCCTAGACAACACCCAACACTATTTCTGCAAAGGCGATGCATTTCATTGGTTGAAGAGATTTGCAAAACAAGGACGCAAGTTTGATGGGATCGTGTTAGATCCCCCGACCTTTTCTCGAGACGACAATGGCAAAGTGTTTCGCGTGGAAAAAGATTTCGGTGAACTCGCGGACCTAGCAAGCAAGGTATTGGCGAAAGGCGGATGGATGTTGTGCTGCACCAATTTCAGAGGAATTTCTGAAAAGGATTTTATGCACATGATTCATCAACCTAAGATGCATGGTGCAGTGATGCCGGAGGATTTCCCAGAGGAGCCATAT
>JBILMI010000185.1:0-4215 GCA_044375585.1 Luteolibacter sp. | reverse complement strand
AGGAAGGCGAAGATGGTCAGAGGGATGTTCAGCCAGTCGAGAGTTGCCAGAGCTAGCAGAAATCCAACGATGAGCATGAGCCAATTGCGCAGGGTGCGCGCTTGATTATCTCCGATGATTTTACGCCTTACGAGGATGTGCTGAATTCGCCGGCTGATGTTTGCGGCAACCAAATATGCGAAGATGAAAAGGACAAGCGCGGCGATGACGGATCCGAGGGTGACATCGCGCAACAGCACGATTTTCTGGCCATCCCGTTCGATGACTTCTTCGTATTGATTCACCGAAATATGCCAGATCCGTTTTACAGAATCCCAAAATTGGCTGAAGGAGTCCGAGGCCTTTTCACGCCATGGAGTTCTGTTTGCTGTTAGATAAGCGGATAGCCAGCCATCAAGAGTTCGGATTTGAGTGGAAATGCTTTGGGTGATCCGTTGGATAAGAGATTGCCGTTCCCAGAGGGTGGCGCGGATGCGGTTTAGTGCCGAGAGTCTAGGGTCATCCGCAGGAAACGCAGTGGAGCGAGCTTGCTGATTGCTGATTGCGGCGGTGATGGCTTTGAGCTCATTGTTAGCAATGATTTCCCAGGCGGTGAGTCGTTGTTGTAGAGATTGAAGTGCTGCTATGGAATCCCTGCGCTCGGTAGATGTCGATTTTGGATTCAGTAAGTTTAGGCGGTATTGATATGCCTCTGGGATGTAGGCTTCGATTTGTCCAAATGATTCGAGTGAACTAATCATTTGCTGAATGGAATTCACGCGAGCCTGCGTGGCCTCGTAGCTGATTTCAGCGAGTTCGAGCGCCAGAAGTTCAATGGGTTCAGTGGTCTTAATTTTTTCGAGATTCGCCAGCGCCTTGGTTTCATCGGTAGAGGCTTTGTTTTGGCGGCTTCTGAGTGCTTCGATTTCGGCTTTTAAGGCTTTTTGCCTATCGGCAGAGGCTGCTTTAATTTGATCAATGTCCTCCTTACTGAGGACGGCGGTTAAAGACGCCTCATTTAATTTCTTCTGCAGTAAATCGGATTCCGCATCGAGTGTTTGGATATTCGTTTTAAGAGCTGAGATTGAAAGTTGCAGAGCGCTAGACTGGATAAAAAGCAGCCTTTGTTTTTCTTTATCTGATTCAAGATTCCAAAGTCTCGTGAGAGACTGATCTTTGTTGGGTTCATTTTTGTTTTCTGTTGCTGAAATCCGCGCTTCTAATTTTTTCGATTCTTGAAGCCACCCATCTAAAGTGAGCTGATAAATATCGAGAGAGGAAAGATCAGATGCTTTTTTTTCTGCCAGTGTCTGTTTGCGACTATTCAGTTCATCCGCGACAAGAATCGATTTTGGCGGGTTTTCACCATACCCGTTCCATTTCGATACGGCAGTTTTAACCGCTTCACTTGCAAGTTTGTTTTCATTGATGCTCTTAATCGCGTCAACGTGACGGCTGATTGCAAGCTGGGTGCGCTCAAGAGTGCGCTTACGACCTTCTACATCCGCTTGGCCGATTTTAGGTGGTAGGCTTGATTCATCCGTAAATTTGGCCAAGCGAGCCAAGTCATCGTTCACCTGGGTTTTCCAAATCTCAAGTTGATCGCTGATTTGAACCGCGTTTTTTTTATCTACCTTTTCGTTAGGAGTGGATCCTTTCAAAAGAGCTTCAAGCTGGGCATGAGCCTGCGGCACGAGAGCGCCCGTCAAAAGGATGAGTGTCGTTAAATAAGATTTAAATTTCACCACGTTCGTCTTTTTCAAGTTGGATTCGGTCATCTAGGTTACGGGCTTTGACGCGATGATTGCGTTTAAACCAGCGCTCAGTAGCCATTTGGCGTTTCTTGGCGCGTTTACGAAGTTCTTCGATTTCTATTTCAAGATTGAGGAAAGATTCGTAGCGGGCGGAGTCAAGCCCACCTTGTTCAACGGCCTTGCGAATGGCGCAGCCGGTATCGCGCTCATGGCTGCAGTCGGCAAACTTGCATTCGCTGGCAAGATTGGCGATGTCCTCGAAGCTGGCTCGCAGCGTGAATTCATCCGTCCACATTTGGATTTCACGCATTCCGGGATTGTCGATCAACATGCCGCCGCTGCTTAGCGGAACAAGCTCGCGACAAGTGGTTGTGTGTCGGCCTTTACCAGTGGTTTCATTGACCTCGCTAGTCCATTGCCAATCTTCCCCGTAGAGTTGGTTGACCAAGGTTGATTTGCCGACGCCGCTGGAACCTACGATGCACATCGTAATTCCCGAAGAGAGGTGAGAGAGGATGGCTTTGAGCCCTTCACCTTTTAGTGCGGAGGTGATGTGAATGGTCGCGTCTGGAGAAATGGCAGCGATTTCTGCGGAGGCGCTGGCGAGTTCTTTTTTAGAAAATAGATCGGACTTATTGAGAAGCACCACAGGCTTTGCGCCGCTCTTATGAATCAAGGCGAGATAGCGTTCGAGTCGGCGTAGATTGAAGTCGGATCCGGCATCGGTCACGACGGTGACAATATCGATGTTTGCGCCGATGATTTGCGCCTGGCTGCTGTTACCTGGCATTTTTCTTGAAAACACCGTGCGACGCGGAAGCTGAGCGCGAATGACGTGCGGTTGATTTTCATTCCCCTCTTCAATGGCTACCCAATCGCCTACCGCAGGTAGATCAGAATCGATTACCGCCGCATTCCATAGACGACCGCAGAGTATGCAGTGGATTTCTTCGCCGCCATCGAGAAAGGCGGAAAAATTGATCGAGGTTTCTCGAATTAGGCGCGCAGCAACCCAGCCTTTTTCGCGGTAAGGCGCAAAGGCAGTTTCGAGTTCTGGGTTCCAACCGAGTTCCTGAAGAGTCATTTGTTGGGACAAGTTACTTCAATAAAGCAGGATGATCGAGAAATTCCCTGAAGCTGTTGAATAATTTTCCCATACGATAGTTCAAAGCTGATGAAGCAAAAAATGATACGTTATGAAAAAACGTACTTGTTCTCTCAGCAGCAAGCATCTTCGTGTTTTCTGGAGCTTCCGTTAACGCGAACGCCCAATCTTGCCGTAATTCCAGTGATCGCGCGCCTGCCAGAACGATATAGATCAGTGGATATCAGCATGGACGTCCGGTTTACGTCGAAACATATTTGGTGGGATATGATTGTTATGGGCGCCCAGTTTACAATGATTGCTCGATTCAGTCTGGGAGAGGGCATGCGCACACATCACGTCATCAACCTAGCCGACCTGTTTACCGTGCGAGCCAATGTCGTATGGGTAGCTATTACTTCAACGAACATGATTCATCTGGCACGCATGTGACTTTTACGTTTGGTCGTTTATTTAGACCTTTTGCCAAAAGTCATTGCCGAAAAGGCCGAGCCTGTGGATGCCGAGCTCAAGGCGCGATGAGGGCGCGGATAAGCATCCGCAACCGAAGAGCAACGCCGGAATCGGCGTCATCAGGCCGGTACTGTGAAATCCTTTCCGCAGAGCGGCACAAATCCAAAACCTGAGACGATCCCGTTTCGGTAAGGACTTTTGGGAAACGGTCTATCATAAAAAAAGCACCGAGATATGTTCCCGATGCTTTTTTGGTTTGTGAGAAAAGTTACTCTTTTGGCGCAGCTGCTTCGAAGCGATTTTTGAGGTCATCGATAGTTGCTGACATTGGACCATTCGGCACGACGGCTTTGGCCTTATCTAGAGTTTTGATCGCCTCTTCAGGCTGCTTAAGTTGCATGTGAGTTATTGCTTTAAAGAGCATTGCCTGCTGTTTGAGTTCATCTTCAAATGTTCCTGCGGCTAGGGTTTCGTCGATGCGCTTCATCACTCCTTCGAAATCTTTCTTGCCGCCCAAATCATTTAGCTGGCTCTGAAAATCTTCGAATTTCAATTTTGTTTCTATGCCTTTAAGGTATCCTGATTCGTCTTTTGGATCGGCTGTTTTGATCGCCTTGATTTCATCTGCGTAGAAGGCGGAGATTATTTTGTCGTTTAGTTGCATAGACCGAATGGCAGTGATGAGGAGATTTGCCTTGGCAACGCCTTCGGCCTTGCCCGCTTCAGCAAAAGCGGCGTCACGTTTTTGGCGCATGCTCAGCAGTTCATCCAAATGTTTTACATAAGCATCAGGTCCGCCGGCTTTGTAGCCCGTTATTGCAAAAGGCTTGCCCTGCTCGTCGGCCAGAAGAATGGTCGGAAAACTTTTGACTGCATATTTTTCTTGAAGGGCTTCGTTTTGAGCGATGACTGCAGCGGTGAGTT
>JBILMI010000184.1:0-4226 GCA_044375585.1 Luteolibacter sp. | reverse complement strand
CATTTACACCGCCAACAACCGTAAGGGCACGATTTCATCAGGCAAACGCATCGCGATCCCCACGAACTCCAACCAGTTCACCGGCGGCGGTGTATCCACCAATGTCGAATACCGCGATGTAGTATTGAAGCTCGAAGTCATTCCACTGGTTAATTCGGAAAAGGAAATCACCTTACAAATCGCTCTCATTAGCGATAGTCTCGGCAAAAATAGAAATATCGAAGGGTTAGGAGATATTCCTGAGATTAATACCCGGGAACTTCTAACAACCGTCACCGTCCCGAACAATCAAACCATCGTCCTCGGCGGATTGATCACGAGCAACGATACTGAATCGGTCACCGGCATCCCTGTCCTGAGCGACATCCCAGGACTCGGACGCTTGTTCTCAACCAAAACCAAAGGCGTCGATCGCGACGAGCTGATGATCTTCATCCAACCTTCCATCGTGAATAACGATAAATCCCTCAACTCTGTCCAAACCAACATGGATAACCGCTACGACGTATCAGACCCAGCCCGTATCTTCTCAGAAGGCCCCGAACTCCCTCCCCTTGTCGATCCAAGTATCGTTCCTGGCAGTGCGACCGATGCGAATAAACCCGCACCCATTCGCAAACCCATGCGCCCCATCCACAAGAGATAGGACCGCGCGAGTCCACTCGCGCATGATTTGATTGCTAAAAAAAGGATTGCCGTCTCCCTGTAAGCCGGATTCTGTCCACCCCGGTTTTACCCGAAGCTGGACGGTCATTTCTCTCAACTCGGCTTGCACCGAGCGCCCCGCTTGCACGGAGTGCGACTAATACCCGGGAGTGAACGGACGAGCAGTCCTTTCCCTGTTATGTCTTGCACCACTTGGGGTTTACATTGCCACTCCGGTTACCCTCGGCGCGGTGGGCTCTTACCCCACCATTTCAACCTTACCTGATCTCTTACGAGCCATCGGCGGTGTATTTTCTGCTGCACTTTCCTTCCGCTTGTCTCTCGACTCACGTTCCCTGCTTTCACAGGGCAAGTTGCTCTACGGTGTCCGGACTTTCCTCAACCAGAACTCGCGCCCTCATTGCGACCGTCCAGGAGACGGCGCACACAGTAAACGCTGAAAAGCCGAGATACTGAAAGCAAAATCTCCTCACCCCTTAACCTGCTACGCTCTATGCATGCCACTAATTCCAGAAATAGAAATCGAACCGCAGATAAACGCAGATGAACGCAGATATTCTAAGATTCCTAATTACTGGGCTTTCCAGCTATTCCGTAGGAGGAGAATTCTTCCTGCGATTTTTCTACGATCTGCGTTCATCTGTGTTTATCTGTGGTTCATTTTTCTATCAAAAATATATCCAAAAAGAGCCAAACGATCATCAGCACACCCACGATCACTTTGACCACAATCCCCACAACAGTTCCGACCACACTACCCACACCGGAAACCGCAGACTCACGAGTTTGCTTTTTCGCAAATGCTTTTTCAAAACCAAAAGCCCCAATCAGTGGGCCAAGCAATAGTCCAAACGGCAGGAAAAATAGACCTACCATTCCACCGACTAACGCGCCTAAAGCACCCCATTTACTTCCACCAAACCAACGAGCTCCAAGCGATCCACTGACAATTTCAAAAATCTGCGATATCCCCATCAGAAAAGCCATCATTCCAAAACTCCACCAAGCTATCCCAGCATCCGCCCCAACCATAAGCCGATATCCAATCGCCGCTAAAAGAATAAACAAATGCCCCGGTAAAACCGGTAACACGCATCCCACCAAACCCACGATCAACAAACTCCCCGTCACAAGCCACACCGCACTACCTTGAAGAAATTCAATCACCCACAGAACCTACCCAAATCGATAAAAAAGTGAAACTGAAAAGCTCATCTTACTTACGGCTAACATGAATGGTTATACGGCAATGCCCGTGGCTGGGACTTGCAGTCCCAGTCCGTCGTGGGGATATTCTGTCCCCACTTTTTTACTCTTCCGCGTTATTAAACTTTCCAAAGCCTATCGAAGGCTGATTCCGGCATTCAAAACTCACTCACTGAGATGCGGATAAATATGAACCCAGAATTCCGGTTTCTAGGTTGAATCTTAGGATTTCCTTATTATTCTCCAACCCATGCGCCACCTGCTCGCTTCATTCATCTTCCTCACCTCCATGCTCTTTGCACAAGAGACTCATATCGTCGTCGAAGCGCATTCCGGAAAAGTTCTCTCCGCTTCAGGTGCCACCACCAAGCGACCCGTGGCTTCTCTCACAAAAATCGCTACGGCTATCGTGGCAGTCGATTGGGCGACAGCAACCCAAACGGATCTCGGGACCACCATGATTCGTATTCCTGAATCAGCTAGTTTATTGGGAAGTGCCACCTCACTTGGCCTGCATGTGGGTGATACCATGAGCCTCCGTGATGCCCTTTACGCTGCACTTCTCAGCTCTGATAACTTCGCTGCACTTGCCATCGCTCATCATGTCGGAACCGATATTCTCACTCGACGTGGAAAAGGTGGTGACGCCGTAGCCGCCTTTGTCGAAGAGATGAACAAGCTTGCTAAATTTGTTCTAGCTAAAAACACCCGTTTCACAAACCCGCACGGCCTAGATCTCGAACCCAAGCCTGGATACTCCACTACTGCCGATATCGCACGTTTCTCCATCCACGCGATGCGCCGCAATCCAATCACATTTATCACTCGCCAGACATCACGCGAAATTAAAATCAACGGAGTTGCGAAAATGATCAAGAATACCAATGAGCTCGTGGGAGAGACTGGAATTCTTGGCATCAAAACCGGCACGACCCAAAGATCCGGACCTTGCATCTCCGTATGCATGGATCGCGATCCACTTGTTAGAATTAAACCCGACGGCAATAAAGGCGTAACTCCACGCCGTCTTATTGTGGTTGTTCTTAACAGCCCGGATCGTTCCAACCGTTCTCGCAAACTCCTCAGAGATGGATGGGCCTACTACGACTCATGGATCGCCTCCGGTGCTAAAGTCGAAAATCCTAAATACGAACTCTTAGCCACTCCCCCTCCCGTCAAATAACTCTTCTTGTTGTTTAGAGTTTAAAATTTAAAGTTTCGAAATTCATGCGCATCGGAATTCTAAATAGCGGCGGCGATTGCCCCGGACTCAACGCGGTCATCCATGGAGTTGTCGGTGCTGCACATAAACTCGGATGGGAGGTCATCGGTTTCAAAGATGGTTTTGAGGGCTTACTCCCCCCCGGCGATTATCGCTTTCTCAAGCCCGAAGACACCATTGGCATCCTCAAACTTGGTGGCACGATCCTCGGCTCCACCAACAAAGGCCATTTCGCCGCAAAAATCGGCACTGGAAATGTTACTGAAGTCCCTAGGGAAATCATCGACCACGCACGCCGCACCATCGATCAACTTGAAATCGAAGCACTTATCGTCGTCGGTGGCGACGGTTCACTCACCACCGGACTACAGCTTTTCCGTTTAGGCTGGCCAATTATCGGGGTTCCAAAAACCATCGATAATGACATTTCCGCGACCGCGATGACTTTCGGCTTCGATAGCGCCGTCACCACAGTCGTCGATGCGCTAGATCGACTCAACACCACCGCCGAATCTCACAAACGCGTCATGGTGCTCGAAGTCATGGGGCGCCACGCCGGGTGGATCGCTCTCTGGGGTGGTATTGCCGGTGGTGCGAATGTCATCCTCTTGCCAGAAATTCCTTTCTCTCTCCAAAAAATCGCCGACTTCATTGAAAATCGCAACGCAAATGGCCAACACGCTACCTTAGTCGTGGTTGCAGAAGGTGCAAAAATGCCAGACGGCGAACTGGTCACAGTTGATAAAAACTGCGCCGGTGAAATCCGACTCGGTGGTATCGGCGAGCAAGTTGCCATCCGCTTACAGGAGCTTACCAAAAAGGAAACCCGCTCCACAACCCTAGGACACCTTCAACGCGGTGGCGCACCCACCGCCTTCGATCGCATCCTCGGAATGCGCTTTGGAGTCATGGCCGTCAACCTAGCTAAGCAAAAAGCCTTTGGACGTATGGTTTCCTATGAGGCCTACCACGTCGATTCCGTCACCATCGAGGAAGCAGTGAATCAACTTCGCCTAGTCGATCCCAACGGCGAAGTCGTCCAAGTCGCCCGTGCTGTTGGTATCTGTATGGGAGATTAGCCAATCAACTTCTCTGCGGCTTCCCATTTTTACTAAAAAGAATTTAACCACAA
>JBILMI010000183.1:0-4339 GCA_044375585.1 Luteolibacter sp. | reverse complement strand
GCCGATCTCCTTGCTGACTGGGAAACCACTACCCGCAAACTCGTCCGCGTGATTGCCAAAGAACGAGCGGAACTAGAAGCCGCCGAAGAACAACACGAGGCTGCATCCACTCCAAAATAATCTAACAACATCCAACCACCACCAAACCTATGAGCACACTACTCGAAAAATCGTCCATTATTTCTAAAACCAAAGAACTCTGCGACCAAATCGCAAACGATGCCGAATTCAAAAAGCTCCAAGCCGACATTGAGAAATTTCTCTCCAACGACGCCGCTAAGCTTCAATACAAAACTGTCCACGAAAAAGGAGAAGAACTTCATCACAAACAACACGCAGGTGTCGAACTCGGTGCTTCCGAAATCAAAGCCTTCGAAGACGCCCGTGACGCGCTGTTCGAGAATTCAGTTGCTGTGAGCTTTATGGATGCACAACGCTCACTCGAAAGCATTCAAAAAGAAATCAGCCAATATGTTAGTATGACTCTCGAACTCGGACATACCCCGACCGATGACGAAATCGCAGAGGCCCACCACAACAGCGGTGGCGGTTGCTGCGGTGGTGGTGGTGGTGGCGGCGGTTGCTGCAGCTAATTAAGATCAGATAGAGAAACCACGGATAGACGCGGATGAACGCGGATTATGGATCATTACGAATAATCCATTACACTTTCATTACTTATCAAAGCGGCTTTCTAGTCCTGATTTTTAATACGAATTTATCTGTGTCCATCTGTGTCCATCTGTGGTTCAATATTCTTCTCTATTCATGTCTGCTGAAGGTGCATATCTAACGTTTCTGGGCACCGGCACTTCTGTCGGTATTCCTGTTATTGGATGTATCTGTGAGGTTTGTAAATCCACTGATCCGCGAAACAATCGCACCCGCTCCTCACTTCTGATCAGCACTCCTGAAACTCAAATACTCATCGATTCAGGACCTGATCTTCGCGAACAAGCTTTACGTGAAAATCTCACTTCCATTGATGCGGTTCTCTACACCCATTCACACCTCGATCACGTCGTTGGATTCGATGAGCTTCGAGCCTTCTGCTGGGAGAAAAAAGATCCACTACCTCTCTACGCAAGTGAGTCTTGCCTTAATGTGCTGATCAACATGTTTGGCTGGGCGTTTCATTCTGAAAACACCCACAGCGGCTACATCAAACCAGATCCCCGCCCAATATCAAAGCAGTTCACGATCGGAGATCTCTCTATTCAACCTCTACCCGTCATTCATGGAACGGTAGACACACATGGTTACCGTTTCGATACCAAGGACGGCTTTAGCTTTGCTTACTTACCTGATGTTAAAAGCATCCCTGAAGCAACTATGGAACTGTTAGGAAATCTTGATCTCCTCATCATCGATTCCCTGAGAAATAGTCCACACTCCTCCCACCTATCACTTACAGAAGCGCTAACTATCGTCGATTCTCTATCTCCTAAGCGCACATTACTCACCCACCTCAGCCACGAGCTAGACCACTCAACCTTAGCTACAAGCCTATCAAATCACATTTCCCCAGCTTACGATGGGCTTAAGATTTGCTTAAAAGGCAGCGACGTTTATTCTTAAACGACCATATCTAACGGATTTCAACTGCTAATCGGACATCAAGATATGGACGATGAAGGATCACCATCCCGCCCATTATCACAATAAAATATCGATAATTACGCATTTCTAAGGGTTGCAAGATTCCAACGATTCTCCATTCTTTCTGAGATGAATCGTGCCACATACCCCCCATTTCGCACCGTCTTTATTGCGATCTGGTGTCTATGGATGATTTTCACCTCACAAGCGCATGCTCAATACCTCGAGCCATCACAAGTCCTAGTTATCTATAACAATGCCGACTCAGATTCGAAAAATTTAGCCGAATTCTATCAGGCTCAGAGAAAGATTCCAGACGATCAGATTCTTGGTCTAACCCTACCGGTATCCAGTGAAATTTCACGCAAGGAATACGAAACCACATTACTCACTCCCCTTCGTGACCACTTCACTAAAAAAGATTGGTGGGAAAGAACTAAAGGTATTAACGGCATGATTCAGCCCACGAAAAATCGTATTCGTGCGATCGTTCTCATGCGCGGCGTTCCACTTCGAATCAAAGCCAGTCCTACTTCCGCGACAGATGAGGCTTCAGCCACGCAAGCCATGATCGAGACCGACCAAGCATCCGTCGATTCCGAGCTCGAGGTTTTTGGCGTTGAATTACCAAACTACAA
The DNA here is from genome assembly GCA_044375585.1 of Luteolibacter sp. Lineage (GTDB taxonomy): Bacteria > Verrucomicrobiota > Verrucomicrobiia > Verrucomicrobiales > Akkermansiaceae > Luteolibacter. The sequence continues at coordinate 2,102 of JBILMI010000183.1, read as the reverse complement.
AAACTCTATTCCCAATGCTTTTTTCAACAGCCTAAATCCTCTCTCTAAAGCCAAATTACCCCATCTTGTCCTCGTAAACCGAATCGACGCTCCTAATACAACGATTTGTAAAAACATGATCATAGATGCCGTGAGAACTGAAGGGCACGGACTATGGGGCAGAGCATACGTCGATATTGCCAACAAGTTTCCTCAAGGTGACGCATGGTTAGAAAGTATCGTTTCTCAAAACCTCAAAAACGGCATTTCAACCGTGACGGATCGTTTTAACGAAACTTTTCCCAATAATTATCCCATGACAGATGTCTCGATCTACTACGGTTGGTATGAGCGCAACGTAAACGGACCGTTTCTGAATCCAGCTTTCAAATTCCGCCCCGGTGCCGTAGCTATCCATATTCATTCGTATAGTGCGGAACAACTCACAGACCCCAATAAAAATTGGTCGACTGCTTTACTTGCCCGCGGAGCCACTGCAACAGTTGGAAACGTTTACGAACCATTTCTCCAAAACACCCATCACCTCGAAATTCTCCATGATCGACTCCTTAAAGGTTGGACTTTTGCCGAGGCTGCAGCTGCTGCAATGCCAGTCCATTCATGGCAAGGCATTGTGCTCGGGGATCCACTTTACCGACCCTTTCTCCACTTTTCAGGAACCGGAAAACTCCTCGAAACAGACCGCGACTTCCGTGTCCTACGTGCCGCATTCAGAGAGTGGCCGAGTAATGACTCCTTGCGTATCGAAAAACTCTCCTATGCTAACCAAAAACTTTCAACTGGCAGAATTGCCGAAAGTTTAGCCAATGAATACTTGGCAAAAAAAGACATTCCTAATGCCCAACTCTGGCTAAATAAAGCACGGGACTCTTACAAAGAAAACCCAGATAAACTTCGCCAAGACCTCCAACTCATCGCCATTGAGCGCTCTCAAAATCAAAAAGCAACCGCCATACAACTTATCAAATCCGCCAAATTAGTTTATTTTAATATACCAGAAGCAGAAGCTCTGACCCAATGGCTAGATATACTCGAAAAGTCCTTATCCAATGCAGCTAAACCCAGTAATTAAGCGATAGTATATTAATGAATTACGAGTTTCTACTACAGAGCGTATGGCATCCTCCTCTCGCCTTTGAAGAAGTTGCCGCTCCAAAGCTTCCTCCAGAACTGGAGCTGCAAGCACTCTGGTATTCTGGAGCATTTGGTCGTGATTTCCGCCTCAAAGACGGTGGAACTCTTCGCATGACTCAGTTTGGAGAATGGAATCATGGACCCGGACCTGACTTCACCCACGCTGCAATCGAAATCAACGGCTCACACTTCACGGGCGATATCGAAATCGATTCACGAACCTCAGATTGGGAATCTCACGGACATTCCACAAATCCCGCTTTTTCTAATACTATCTTACATGTCGCATTTGAGCCAAATCATCGGGAAATGTTTGTTCGCACATCAAACCATCGCCAAGTCCCAGAATTACTCATCACTCCTAACCAACTCAGCGAAGCGCTACGCCTACCCTCACGCGAAACTGCCATTTCTATTCCTGGTCGCTGCTTTCAACCCCTGAAAAAAATCCCAAAGGTCGCAGTCGAACGTTTATTGCGCGAAGCCTCTCTACGTCGCAGCTCGCAAAAGGCAGTTCGCTTCCTACGTATTGCCGATGCACACGGCCTCGATGCTGCCTTATTCCAAGCCACCGCAGAAACTCTTGGCTACGGAGGAAACTCTTTTCCTATGAGACTGCTCGCGCAAAGAGCTCCACTCCAATCACTTCTCAGTCATCCCGATCAAACCGAGACCATCCTGCTCGGTACCGCCGGTTTCCTCGAAGCCGATCTCTATCTTCAATCTCCCGATGACACCCGAGAATACCTATTAGATCTCTGGCAAACATGGTGGAAAATTCGACCCAATTTCGAACTTGCAGAAGGTCGGGCACCGCGATGGAAAACCCACGGTCAACGACCCGCCAACCACCCACACCGCAGGGTCGGAGGCCTTACTGTCTTGATTAAGGAATGGAGCACCTTTCGCAAACTCGTATTTGCAGCTCCATTTTCCACCAAGCCCCTCGTCGATTTCCTACATAGCCT
>JBILMI010000182.1:0-4351 GCA_044375585.1 Luteolibacter sp. | reverse complement strand
CAAAGAACGAGTGGAAGGCTCGGGCGAGTTCTAGCAAGTAGTTAGCTAGAAGGTTAGGTCGATGGTCTTCGATAACCATCGGTAGGACTTCCCCGAAGCGGGCTAGTAGGCGTGCGAGGTGGATTTCCTCGGATTTCTCTAGCTGAATCTTGGCTTTGCTGGCATCGAACTGGCTATCCAGTTTACGGAAAATGGAGCGGATGCGGACCGTTGAATACTGCAGGTAAGGGGCGGTATCTCCCTGGAGAGCGAGCATGCGATCCCATGCGAACACGTAATCGGTGAGACGATTTTGCGAGAGTTCAGCAAATTTCACTGCGCCGATGCCGACGATTTCGGCAATTTCCTTGGCTTCATCGCCTTGAAGATCTGGGTTCTTTTCGGCGATGGCTGCGGCAGCGCGTTCAACGGCTTCCTCCAGCACATCGGTCAGCCCAACGTTGTCGCCGGAGCGGGTCTTCATGAGTTTGCGGTCCTCGCCAAGAATCGAGCCGAAGGCAATATGGCGAAAGTCGCCGGTTTTACCCCAGCGTTTGGCGGCCTCGAAAATCTGACGGAAATGGAGTTGTTGCGGGACGCCGACAACATACCAGACCTGATCGGCGTTCCAAGTATCGATGCGGTATTGGATGGTTGCGAGGTCGGTGGTGGCGTAGAGGAATCCACCATCAGCTTTACGGATAATGGCCGGGTTATCGCTCCAGCCGTCTTCGCGGTGGACTTTGAAGGGATCTTGGCTGGGGTCTTTTGAGTCGTCGGAAAAAATACACACCGCGCCATTGCTCTCACGCGCGAGGCCTTTTTCGAGAAACTCATCGACCAAGCCTGCAAGCATGTCGTTGTAGTAACTTTCACCCAGCCAGTGATCGAATTTCACATCCAAGCGATCGTAAATTTTCTGCAGGCCGAATTTTGAAACATCGATGCATTGTTGCCAAATCGCGAGGTTTTCAGGATCACCGGCTTGGAGTTTCACAAGCTCGATTTTACAGGTTTCAAGAACGCTGGGATCGTCTTTGGTCGCGGTGTTGACTTCGCGATAAACGCGGACGAGTTCTTTGATGGGATCTTGCTCCAGCGCATTGGCATTCAAGCGGGTTTTCCAACCATGTAGAATCATACCAAACTGAGTGCCCCAGTCGCCGATGTGGTTATCGGCGATGACTTCGAATCCGAGGAAGCGTGCAATCCTGCAAAGCGAATCTCCAATGATCGTCGAGCGGATGTGGCCGACATGCATGGGTTTAGCGACATTGGGTGCGGAAAAATCGACCACGATGCGTTTGCCTTTTCCGAGCTCCGGCGTGCCAAGGCGTGGATCTTTTAATAGGCCATCTGCATAGGCTGCGTAGGCTTCTGGAAGGATGGTGAAATTGATGAAGCCTGGGCCGTCGATCTTTGCTGTCGCGAGTCCTTCGAGATCGACTGCATCTAGGATTTTTTCAGCGAGGGCCCGCGGATTCGATTTCATCCGTTTTGCTAAAACCATAGCAGAGTTGCTTTGATAATCGCCAAAACGAAGATCAGCAGCGGCCATGAGATTGGGTGCAATTTCTTCGCCAAGCACGGCTTTAAGCGCGATGGCGAGACGAGATTCAAGATTTTGAAGAAGGGTCATGGGGTAAATACGAAAATACTAAAAAGAAACATGAACCACGGATGAACACAGAAAAACACAGATAATTAAAGAGTTATGAATACTTTTTTCTCGCCGCCGGGATGAGTGCTCAGATTCTAATAAATCTCTTACAATCCGTGTCCATTTGATTCCATTTATAGGTTTGTGTTCGTCTATGTCCGCTAGCTCTGACCTTTCGGAGCTTTGCTCCCATTACGGTTCGATGATCAATCTAAGCTAAAGAAATGAATGGCTGCTGGAGATAGGTAAAATACTGAGATATATTTCAGTAAGCCTATATATGAGCGCTGCTGCGTATGGCTTTTGGATCGAGGATTTCCAAGATTTCATCGCGGGTCATGGCGGTGGATAGCTTGCGACGAACCTCACAGTTGGTAAACATTTTTGCAATGGCTCCAAGGATACGGAGATGGAGATGGTAGTCTTTTTGAGGAACGACGAACAAGATGATGAAATGCACTGGAGCATGGTCGAGAGCTTCGAATTCGATGCCTTCTTTGGAGCGGCCGAAAATGGCGACGACATCTTGAATGCTGTCGGAAAACGTGTGCGGAATTGCAACACCGGAGCCGATCCCTGTGCTGATTTGGGCTTCGCGCACTTTAAGGGCACTGAGAATCTCGTCGTAGCAGGCTTTTGGGATATCTCCGCGTTCGGTGAGCAAATCCACAAGTTCGACGATGGCAGGCCAATGCTCGGTCGCATTCATATCCAAAAGGATGTGATCCGTATCGAGTAGTTTCCCTAAATTCATAAATATCCCGTATTAAGACCAGAGTCGAGGTGGCATCTGGGGGGGTGGAATTGACGATTCTAGGCTAGTTTTACAAGTTGCTTCTAAAGTTCAAATTGCCCAAAGAGTGAGAGATTTGCAAGTGATAAACACAAACTACTCCACTTAACCTTGCAACTGGCCGTTTCCGAATGCATTGAAAGGGCCGCAGACCGAATTCATGAGCAGAAAAGGCAAAGACATTATCATTGGTACTCGTGGCAGCGAATTGGCACTGGTGCAGGCAACGGCGACCCAAGAATTATTGTCAGAACAATTTCCAGATTGGTCCATAAGCCTACAGATCATCAAAACCACTGGAGATCGAAGGACGGATGTCTCGCTCGCCAATGTGGCAAAGGCTGAGGGCACGTTTGATAAAGGCGTTTTCATCAAAGAACTTGAAGAAGCTCTGGCTGATGGGTCGGTGGATATCGCGGTGCATAGCCTAAAAGACATGCCGACTGTGATCGATCCGAGGTTCGAGCTCGCAGCGACGCTTGAGCGCGCTCCGGTCCGAGATGTTTTGCTAACTAAAGAAGCGGGTGGTTTATCGGCTCTAAAAGAAGGCGCAAAAGTAGGCACTAGCAGTGTTCGGCGCGCCAAGCAGATTGAGTTTCTGCGGCCGGATTTGGTTTTGGTGGATTTACGTGGAAATGTTCCCACTCGTATCGAAAAGCTCGCACAAGGAGATGATTACGATGCTATACTTCTAGCCGAGGCTGGTTTGGTGAGGTTGGGTTTCATTCCGGAATTTTCTGAGAGCGATGTGGAACAGATTTCGGCATCGGCGACGGTGTTTTGCACGCGACTTGCGGAGGATGTGTTTTTTCCAGCAGCAGGGCAGGGAGCGATTGGATTAGAAATCCGTAAAGGCGACGCCCGTTCGCTTGAGTTGGCGAGTTCGATTGGTCACCAAGAAACGTGGACCAAAGTCACCGCGGAGCGTGAGTTTCTCCGTTTGCTTGATGGCGGCTGCCATACACCGGTCGGCGTTTATTCTCATCTGTCTGGCAATCAAATTCATCTTCATGCCCGCGTGTTTCCAGAATCAGGAGGCCAACCTAAAGTAGGCTCCGCTAATCACATCGATCCCATCCAATCAGCACTCAAACTTTTTCAATCTCTCAAATGACATCCACAGGAATCTGCTATTTAGTCGGCGCCGGACCCGGCGATCTTGGTCTCGTAACTTTACGTGCGAAGGAGTGCATCGAAATCGCTGATGTTCTCGTTTATGATGCACTCAGTAGTCCCGATCTGCTTCGCTGGACGAAGCCTGGTTGTGAAAAAATCTATGTCGGAAAACGCGCGAAAGATCACTCGGTTCCACAGGATCAGATCAATCAGATCATTGTTGATTCCACAAAGGCAGGAAAGATCGTCACTCGCTTGAAGGGCGGTGATCCGATGATCTTTGCTCGCGGTGGGGAAGAAGCGGCTGAACTTGCCGATGCGGGTGTGGCGTTTGAAATCGTTCCAGGAATCAGCTCATCCATCGCTGGTCCAGCTTATGCGGGTATTCCTGTGACGCATCGCGATCACAATACCCAACTCACGATTTTCACAGGTCACGAAGATCCAACCAAGGGCTATACATCGATCGATTACGCCCAGCTTGCGAAAGCTCCTGGCACGAAAGTTTTCCTCATGGGCGTTGCACGTTTGAGAGAAATCACTAGCTCATTTATTGAGCATGGTGCGGCAGCTGATACGCCGATCGCACTCGTGCGCTGGGCGACGACTGGATCGCAATGGACAATTGAAGGAACCCTCGAAACCATTGCCGATATCGCCGAGAAAGCAGGTTTTTCATCGCCTGCAGTGGCTGTGATTGGAAATGTTGTTAAAGAGCGCGCGAAGATCAATTGGTTTGAGAAACGTCCGTTGTTTGGAAAGAAAATCGTTGTGACTCGCACCCGCGAGCAAGCTGGCGATCT